>JACPDV010000623.1 GCA_016183835.1 Armatimonadota bacterium | reverse complement strand
CTTGGCAAGGAGAGGGAGTCGGAGCGCGCGTCAGGGCGCGACCTTGGCTCTCCCTCGCCACCTCCGCCCCGCCGTAGACGCCCCGGGCGGCGACCCTTATAATCAGGGCGGAGCAGCAACCGTGGCGTCGTGGGTGGAGGAACACTACCGGCTGAACCCGTCCGCGCCGGCGGATCTGCCGGACGCGGAGCGGTTCTGCGCCGAGCTGACCCGCGCGCACTACGAGAACTTCACGGTCGTCTCGTGGTTCCTCCCCGGCCACCTCCGGCAGCATTTCGCCAACGTCTACGCCTACTGCCGCATCTGCGACGACCTCACCGACGAGGTGGCCGATCACGACACCGCCCTCGCCCTCCTCGAGCGCTGGCGCGGTTGGCTGCGCGACTGCTACGCCGGGCACGCCGTCCACCCGGTGTTCGTCGCCCTGGCCGAGACCATCCGGCAGTTCCAGATCCCTATCGACCCGTTCGGGCACCTGCTCGACGCCTTTGTGCAGGACCAGCAGGTCAACCGCTACCAGACCTTCGAGGAGCTGCTCGGCTATTGCCGCCACAGCGCCGACCCGGTTGGCCGGCTGGTGCTCTACCTCGGCGGCTACCGCGACGAGGAGCGACAGCAGCTCTCCGACCACACCTGCACCGCCCTGCAGCTCGCCAACTTCTGGCAGGACGTGCGCCGCGACCATGACGAGCGCGACCGCGTCTACCTCCCGCTCGAAGACCTGGAGCGCTTCGGCGTGAGCGTGGAACAGATCGCCGCGCGGCGCTACACCCCGGCGTACCGCGAGCTGCTGCGGTTCGAGGTGGAGCGGACGCGGGAGCTGTTCCGCGCCGGGCTGCCTCTGGTTGGCCGGCTCGACGGCCACGTGCAGCGCGACGTGATGCTCTTCACCGCCGGCGGCTGGAGCATCCTCGACCTGATCGAGCAGCGCGCCTACGACACCGTCACCGGACGTCCGGCGCTGTCGAAGGCGGCCAAGCTGGCGCTCATGCTGCGCGTGATGGTGGGGGCCCGGATGCCGTGGCAATGAGCCTCGAGTCCAGCTTTGCGCACTGCCGCGCCACGGTCGCCAGGGCCGGCAGCAGCTTCGCGCTGGGAATGCGGCTCTTCCCCCGTGCCCGCCGTGATGGCGTCTACGCGATGTATGCCTTCTTCCGTCACACCGACGACCTGGCGGATGCCCCGGGCGTCGCCGCCGACAAGCTCGCGGCCCTCGGCGCCTGGCGCGAGCAGGTCCTCGGCGCGCTCCGTGACGGCGCCGGCGATCTCACCGGGTGCCTGCCCGCCGTGGTCGATGCCGCCCGCCGCTACGCTCTGCCGGAGCGGCTCTTCACCGCCTGCATCGAGGCCTGCGTCACCGATGCCGACACCGTCCGGATGCCCACCTGGGACGCACTGAACCGCTACTGCGACGGCGTCGCCGGCACCGTGGGCGAGGCCTGCCTGCGGATCCTGGGCTACCACGGCGAGGCCGACCTGGACTGCTCGCGCGCCAACGCCCGCGCGGTGCAGCTCACCAACATCCTGCGCGACGTGGCGGAGGACGCCGCGCGCGACCGTGTCTACCTCCCGGCGGAGCTGCTCGAGCGGCACGCGGTGCCCGCGGACGGCGTCGCCTGCGCGCCCTACCCGCCCGCGCTCGTCGCCGCGCTCGAGGAGGCCGCCGGCACCGCGCGGGCCTACTACCAGCAGGCCGAGCCGCTCTTCGCCCGCTTGGCGCCGGGGCACCGGCCGGCCATCGTGGCCATGACTCTGCGCTACCGGCTGCTCCTCGACCGCCTGGCCCGCACCGGGTTCGCCCCCGGCGCGCGCCGCGGCGGCAAGGCCGAGAAGGGCCGCGTCCTCCTCGGCGCCCTGCTCTCCCCCTGGCTACCCACGTGGCACCGATCGTCGTCCTAGGCGGTGGGCTCGCCGGCGGGTCCGCCGCGCTGGCACTGGCGGAGGCGGGACTCCCCGTGGTCCTGATCGAGAAGCGCCCCCGGCTCGGCGGCCGGGCCTCGTCGTTCCAGCCGCCGGGCTGGGACCACTGGGTGGACAACTCGCAGCACGTCCTCCTCGGCTGCTGCACCAACCTGCTCGACCTCTACCGCCGCCTGGGCGTCGCCGAGCGGATCGACTGGCACGACCGGCTGACCTTGATCGACGCAGACGGACGCCGCGGTGTCTTCCGCGCGGGCCCCCTGCCCCCGCCGCTCCACCTGCTGCCCGGCCTCCTGGCGCTGCCCGGCCTCGGGCTCCGCGATCGGCTGCGGCTGGGGGGCGCGTTCGGCCGGATGCTCCCCGCCGCCCGGCGGCTGCCCGAGCTGAGCGGGGTGAACTTTCAGGAGTGGCTCGGCACGCTCACCACGGAGCACCTCGACCAGGGCTTCTGGCGGCTGATGCTCACCTCGGTGCTCAACGCGGGCGCCGACCGCGTGTCGGCGCGCTACGCTCTGATGTTCTTCCTCGACGGCCTGATGCGCAACCGCCGCTCGTTCGTCATGGGTGTGCCGCAGGTGCCGCTGGGAGCGCTCCACCACGACGCGCTGTTCGCCCGCCTGACCGCTCTCGGCGCCGAGATGCGCCAGGGCGAGACCGGCACGGTGGAGCTGGACGGCGCCGGCCGGCGCGTGGCCGGCGTGCACCTGCGTCAGGGCGTAGTGGCGGCTGAGGAGGTGGTCTGCGCCGTGGCCTGGTCGCAGCTCGGACACGCGCTGGGCGACGCCGCCGCCGCGGCCGTCGCCGGGCGCGCGGTGG
>JACPDV010000074.1 GCA_016183835.1 Armatimonadota bacterium | reverse complement strand
GCGGGCCTGCGAGACGCTCGACGAGGTCGAGTCTCGCACCGCGATGGGATAGTGTCCGTCGCCAGGCGGCGACAAACGGGGGTATCGATGCACAGAAACATACCAGTAGGGCTGCTCCTCACCGTGGCAGTCGGCCTCTGTCTGCTGCCGGGGTGCGGTGCGCCGACGGACTCCACGGCCCGGGGCGACCCGTCGGCCGGCCGGCTGAGCATCACCAGCGGCGGGCCGACGCCGCAGTCCGGGTCCGGGTGGCACGCACGCCGCAGACCCGCCAAGGACCCGCACCACCACGGCGGTGAGGGCTCAGAGGCCGACGACGGCGACGACCAGGGGTCGGCCGATGACGATCCGGAGAGCGAGGGGTCCAGGAGCCGGCAGCCGGCCGGGCTGGGCACGAGTGTGGTCCGAGGGCCCGGGAGTGGGTGCGGAGCGGTTTGCCATGCGGGCGCGGACCCAGGGCAGCCGAGCGATGTGGACAGGCAAGGGAGCCGATGATGCGTAGAGTCATCTGGGCGCTGCTGTTGGTTGCGCCCCTGGTTTGGACAACGGGTTGCGGCGGGGGCGGGCAGGCGGAGCCGGGCCCCGTGGAGATCACGGTGGCCAGCCGTGAGCTGGTGCCCGGCGTGGAGATCACGCCCACGGCCGAACCGGTGCCGATGCCGCCGCCGCCGGGCCGCGAAGAGGGCACGAGCGGCACGATGATCTACTGGCGGCAGGTGCCGTTGACGTTGGGTGGAGACACAGGTGACCACGCCGACACCAACACCAACCGCACCTTCGGCCTGCTCGGGCAGGACCTGCCGGCGGACGGCTTCGAGTTCGTGTACTGCCCGGAATACGCGCCGCGGAGCGCGTCCGGGCACGTCATGGGAGCCGCCTCGCGGGCCGTCCGGGCGTGGAACGCCGCCATCGGCAAGCGCCGCTTCATGGAAGTCGAACGCACCCGGGAGGACTGGGCCTACCCGACCTTCGACGGCCGGAACGTGATCGAGTGGGCCCGGCTCAACACTCCCGACGGCAACACGGACATCGCCTCCGCGGTGATCCTCTACACCATCGGCACGAACCTGGTGGAGGCCGACATCCTGCTCAATGCGGCTGCGGACGCGCGGTGGTTCGTGAACTGGCCGATCCAGCCCGGAAGCCGGCGCGAAGGCTCTGGACTCGACGTCCAGTCGGCGCTGACCCACGAGCTGGGCCACGTACTCGGCCTGGCCGACCTCGAAGGCGCCGAAGACGCCGAGGGCGACGAGCGAGATGCCACCATGTACTGCTCCTTCGCCGACGGTCAGCTCAACAAGCAAACGCTGACGCCGGGCGACATCGCCGGCGCCCGCGCCGCGATCCGGTGAGAGAGGGACCTGAAGCGCCATGGACCGGACTACACCCACAGGCGGCCAGGCCACGGCCTTGCTCGATCCCGACGACGGCGTCACCGTCGCGGTGCTCGCCTGGGAGGGCGGGTCCGCCGGCGAGCCGGCCGGCTCGACTCGGCAACCCAGCGGGCCGGTGGTCGAGCGCGGTGGGAGCAGGGCGGCCGTGTACGCCCTCGCCACCGACGCGCTGCTGGAGGCGCGCTGGCTGGTCCGTGGCAGCTCCACGCCGGAGGGAGACGGCCGTCGCCAGCATGTCGCAAGTCCCCGGCGGCCACGTGGTCTGCACCGAGGCGGCCGCCGCGGTCCTGCGCCAGGGCCGGCACGGCGCCCTGCTGACTCCGCTGCGCCGGCTCGGCTGCCCGACGGACTGGTGCCGGGCGTTGTGGTTCGGCGAGGAGGATCCGCCCGAGCGCCAGGGGCGCCGCCTGGCCGGCCTGATGGAGCAGCCCACGGCGCTGGTCGGCCGGGACGTCGAGCTGGCAGGGCTACGCCGGCTGGTCCTCGGCGAGCGAGCGCGACTGGTCACCATCACCGGGATGGCGGGGAGCGGCAAGACTCGTCTCGCAGAGGCATTCGTCGAGGCCGTGGCGCCCGCCTGGCCCGGCCCGACCGGGAGTGTCTGCCTGTCCGCGGTGGGGAGCGCGGCGCTGCTGCCCGACGCGGTGCTGCGGGGCCTTGGCGTCACGCCGGTGGACGCCGTGGGCGAGTGTGCCAGGCTGGCCGAAGTGCTTGCCGACCGCCCGACGCTGCTCGTCCTCGATAACCTGGGCGGGGATGGGTGCCCGCGATGTGCTGAGCGTGGAGAGTGTCCGGCTCTACCTCGACCGGGCGTCGCGGGCGGAGCCGGGGCTGGTGCTGACCGACGCGCTCGCGGCCGTGGTGGCGCAGTTGGTGGCCCGGCTCGAGGGTCTGCCCCTGGCCATCGAGCTGGCGGCGGCGTGCTGCCGGTCCATCCCGCCGGCCGAGCTGTTGGCGCGTTGGGACGAGCGGCTCGATCTGCTCGCGGACGAGGCGGCCGAGGGCCGCCACCGCTCCCTCCGGGTCGCCCTCGCCTGGAGCCACGACCTGCTCCCGGAGCGGCTGCAGCGCTACCTCGCCTGGCTGTCGGTGTTCCGCGGCGGGTGGTCGCTGGCCGCCGCGGCGTCTGTCGGCGGCGAGCCCGACGCGCTCGACCTGTTGGCGGAGCTGCGCGACGCATCGCTCGTGGAGGTGCTGGACGCCGGCACCGAGATGCGGTTCCGGATGCTCGAGACCGTCAGAGAGTTCGCCGCGCAGAAGCTGGCGGAGCGGGGCGACGAGCCGGCGGCGCGGGCCGCCCACCTGCGCTATTGCCGTGAGCTGGCCGAGGAGGGCTCGGCCTGCCTGGAGCATGAAGGCGAGCAACGCCCTTGGCTGGTGCGGTTCGACACCGAGGTGAAGAACCTCCGCGCCGCGCTCGCGTGTGCGTGCGCCGCCGGCGCCGAGCAGGGCCTGGAGTTCGCCGGCCTGCTGTGGCGGTACTGGCTGGTGCGCGGGTGCTGGGCGGAGGGCTCGAGCTGGCTGGAGCGCGGGCTGGCAGCGCCGGGCCTGCCCGATCCCGTGCGCGCCCGCGCGCTGGCGTGGCTGGGCCACCTCCGGTTCCGGCGGGGCCTCTACGCGGCCGCAGCCGAGGCGCTCGGCGAGGCCCTCGCCCTCGGCGAAGGGCAGTGCTACGAGCGCAGCCTCGAGCTGCGGCGCGCCGACGGCAATCTATGGGGCGTCGCCGCGTCGCTCGGGAACCTCGGGGCGGTGGCCGCCGCCACGGGCGACACGGCGCAGGCTGCGGCCTACCTGGAAGAGGGCCTGGAATGCCGCCGGCGGCTCGGTGACCGGCGCGGCGTGGCGGCGTCGCTCAACAATCTGGGGGCGCTGGCCTACACCGAGGGCCGCTACCTCGCGGCCGAAGGCTGCCTGGCGGAGAGCCTGGCGATCCGCCAGGAGATCGACGATCAGCCCGGCCTGGCCACCGTGCTCAACGACCTCGGTGCGCTGTGCCACTCCCGCGGGCAACTCGACGAGGCGGCCGGCTACTACGAGCGCAGCCTCGCCATCCGGCGCGACATCGGCGACCGCCGCGGGGTGGCCGTGACGCTGGCCAACCTGGGCGCGGTGACTCGCGACCGGGGTGACCTGGCGGCGGCCTGCCGGTATTGTGATGAGAGCGTGGCGCTGCACCGCGAGATGGGCGACAAGCGCGGCCTGGCGCGGGCCCTGACCAGCCTGGGCGATCTGCTGGCGGGCGGCGCGGAGCTGCCGGCGGCCGGGCGGTGCCACGCGGAGGCCCTGTCGATCCAGACCGAGATCGGCGACCAGCGCGGCGCCGCGCTGTCGCTCAGCAATCTGGGCGAGGTCGCGCGGCAGGAGCTGCGCTACGCGGACGCCGAGGGCCACTACCATCGCGCCGCGGCCCTGGTCGCCGAGCTCGACGACGCCTGGCTGCGCTGCGTGGTCGAGCAGGGTCTCGGCCGGCTCCGGGCCGCGCAAGGCCGGGACCGGGAGGCTGCGGCCAGCTATTTCGAGTGCCTCACCATCCGGCTGGGCCTGGCCGAACAGCGCGGGCTGTCGGGGCTGCTCGAAGACATCGCCACCTTGCGCGACGCGATGCAGGCGCCCGAAGACGCCGCGCGGTGGCTGGGCGCCGCCGAGGCCGAACGCGAGCGGACGGCCATCCGGCGCTCCGCCGCGACGCAGGCGGCCGTGGACCGGCTGGCCGGCGGGCTCGGGGAGCGGCTCGGGGCCGAGCGGCTGGCCGCCCTGCGGCGCGCAGGCCGCGCGGCGGAGATCGTCGACCTCCGGCGCGCCCTCGCCGGGGCCGTCGCGGCGGCCTGACCGCCGAACCGGGCCGCCGGTTTCCCCCCAGCGCGACGCGCCCGTCTCCTGGGAGCCGGGCACTTCCCGCCGGCCGTTTCCGTTTACGTTAGGGGAGAGCGCGGCGGCAGTGACGACGGCGCGCGCTTCCTGGCCCGAGCGGCGCGACAGCGTCCGCGGGAGGAACGGTGATGGGCATCGTGTGGTGCGCGGAAGCGTGGCTGGGATACGCGATGGTGTTGGGCGTGCTGGTGCTGGGTGCGCGTGACGACAAGCGCCGCAAGCCCGCCCGGCGCACGCAGCGGAAGAGCGCCGACCGGGAGGGGCCGGCAAGGACTGAGCGTCAAGCCGACGCCCAGTAGCGGCGCAGCTTGGCGTTGTCTCGGATGGGCAGCTCCCCCCAGTCGCACCAGGTGCCGAGGTAGTCGTCTACCGTGGCCGCCTCTGCCCAGAGGCGGTACTCGGCGGCGGCGATCACGGCCTCCGTCAGGCAGGCGAACTCAACGTAGCCCTCTCCCCGCTCGAGCGGGAGGCTCTCTCCGTCCGCCGGCCGAAAGGCTTTGACCAGCATCAGGATCTCCGCATCCGGCGCATACCTGAACAACTTGGCGATGTGCGGGAAGGCGATCACGAACCCCACGCCTTCCACCCCCAGCCGCTCGAGCGCCGCCGCCACCGCCCCCGGGTCGAGTCCGTTGAGCCGCCACTCGAAGCGCTCGGGATGCTCCCGGCCGTAGATGTCCACGAAGTAGAGCTTGAACACCGACTTCCCGGCACGGTGCACTGCGGTCCCGGCCGGCCGGGCGGCGTACGTGTTGCAGGGGCGGACGTCCATCGTCATCTCCAGGGTGTAAGCCGATTCCCGAACAGTGAGCACTGAACCGGATGCGCCCGATGGCGGTCTGTAGGTGCGTCGGAGAGGAGGCTTTCGCGGCCGGTCGGCCAAGACCTCCGGCGGAGACGCGGGATGCGGTGGGGCTGGGCCTTGGTCTGGCTGGCGTCCCTGGCTTCGGCAGCGGAGCCGCTGGTGGTGCGCGGTGGGGTGCTCGTGGGCGCGGCCAGCGGACGCGAGGCCTGCCTGGTCGGCACCAGCTACAGCCCCGCCTTCGGGCTGGGGTTCCGCAACCTCCTCGACGCCGGCGGCGACCCGCATCGCGCGGTCGGCGACGACCTGGCGGCCGTGCGGCTGATGGGGCTCGACTGCCTGCGTGTGCTCGTCGACGATGCCGAGGTGATGCTGGCCGACGGCAGCCTGGCCGACGGCCCGCACCTCGAGCTGCTCGACTACCTCCTGGCCGCCGCCGGGGCGCAGGGCCTGGCGGTGGTGCTCACGCCGGTGAGCTTCGAGAGCGGCCTCGACCCGGCCCAGCCGGCCC
>JACPDV010000073.1:18424-22190 GCA_016183835.1 Armatimonadota bacterium | reverse complement strand
GAGCTGGCCGCGCGGCGCTTGACCTTGCCCGTAAAGGCCCGTTGTCGCCGGCTGCAGGTGGCGTCGGCCAGCGGGGCCGCGGCGGCGCCGGGCACACCGCTCGGTCAGGTTGTGCTGCGCTACGCCGACGGCAGCGTCGAGCGGCTGCCGCTGCGGGCGGGACAGGAGGCGCTGGCACTCGAATCCACCGAACCACCGCAGAGCCTGGATCCCGGCCGGTGGCTGATCGAGCGCGAGGGCGAGCCGGCCCGGGTGCTGGTCCGGGAGTGGGCCAGCCCGCACCCGGACCAGGTGCTGGAGGAGGCCAGCTTCCTGCCCGACGTAGGCTCGCTTGAGGTCGGCTTCAGGCTCCTGGCGGTCACGGCCGAGGTGGACTGAAGGGGCTCTCACCGCCCGCGGCGAATGGCACGGGGACGCGGAGACCACTCATGCCTCGTCGCCTGGCCCTCGCCGTCTTGGTCTTGCTCCTCCTGCCCAGTGCCGCGCAGAACAACGCCGAGCGGCTCCAGTGGTTCAAGGAAGCCCGCTTCGGCATGTTCATCCACTGGGGCGTCTACAGCATTCCCGCCCGCGGCGAGTGGGTCATGCACAACGAGAAGATCCCCATCCCCGACTACGAGAAGTTCTCCGGCCAGTTCAACCCGCAGCACTTCGATGCCGATGCCTGGGTCCAGCTCGCCCGGGATGCCGGCTGCCGGTACATGGTGCTGACCACCAAGCACCACGACGGCTACTGCATGTTCGACTCGAAGCTCACCAGCTACGACAGCATGGACACCGCCCCGCACCGCGATTTCGTCAAGGAATACGTGGACGCGTGCCACCGGCACGGCATGAAGGTCGGCTTCTACCACAGCCTGCTCGACTGGCACCACCCCGAGTACGCCCCCGGCCGGCCCGGCGGCAACGGCGATCTCGACAAGTACCGAGAGTATCTCTTCGGCCAGGTCCGCGAGCTGCTCACCAACTACGGCGAGATCAACGTCTTCTGGTTCGACGGCGGGTGGGAGCACAGCGCTGCCGACTGGCACTCCACAGAGCTGCTGGACCTGATCTACCAGCTTCAGCCCGGGATCGTGGTCAACGACCGCAGCGGGCTGCCCGCCGACTACTCCACCCCGGAGCAGACCATTCCCGACGCCGGCATGGGCGACCGGCTGTGGGAGACCTGCATGACCATCAACGGGAACTGGGGCTACGCCCGGAACGACCACAACTGGAAACCGGTCGGCACGCTGCTGAGCAACCTCTGCGACATCGCGTCGAAGGGCGGCAACTTCCTGCTCAACGTCGGCCCCACCGAGGACGGCGTGATCCCGCAGGAATCGCAGGACCGCCTCCGCGCCATGGGCGCCTGGCTGCGGGCCAATGGCGAGGCTGTCTACGGCACCGTCGCCGGACCGTTCGCCGGCAGGCAGACCTGGGGCGCCGTGACCCGGCGTGACGACACCCTCTACCTGCTGCTCGACCAGTCGGCCGGCGAAGTGCTCACCCTGGACCGGCTCAAGACCAAGATCAAGGACGCCACTTACCTCACCAGCGGCCGGCCGGTGGCGCATGGCGAAGCGGTCGGGGCACACGTCTTCAGGGTCACTCCCGGCGCCGACCCGGTGACCGCGGTGAAGCTGGTGCTCGACGGCCCGCCCGAGGTGGACCGCAGCGTTCACGCTGCTGCCGACGGGAGCTTCACGCTGCCCGCGCGCCTGGCCCAGGTGGACGGCGGGCACGCCCGCTATGAGAGCGGCGACGGAAGAGACAACATCGGCTACTGGACCGACTCGGGCGACACCGTGTCGTGGGAGGTGCAGGTGGAGCGGGGCGGGGTCTACACGGTGGCGCTGGACTACGCCAGCGAGGTGGAGGGCGCGGAGTTCCAGGTCACGAACAGCGTCGCCAAGGTCACCGGCAAGGTGGCCCGAACCGGCGGCTGGAAGAGCTTCGTCACCGTCGTTCTTGGCCCCTGGCCGCTGCCCGCCGGGCTGCAGACCATCACGGTGAGACCCACCAAGATGCCCGGCTTTGCGGTGATGAACCTGCGCAGCATCGTGCTGACGCCGGCTGAGTAAGGGTGTCGCATGGGAGGAATGGGCAGCCTGCCGCGGACCTCGCCTGCCGCCGTAGGGGCGACCCTTGTGGTCGCCCGTTCTGGCGCGACGACCGGCCCCACCTGCCGATGCGGGCGACCACAAGGGTCGCCCTTACGACGGATGTCGTCTTCGGCCGTAGGCTGGGCAGTCTGCCTCCTGGCGATCTCGTCGGGCCTGACGCTGGCCGACGAGGTGGTCTTCCAGGAGGACTTCACCCACCGCCCGGCCGCCGAGCCGGTGTTCACCAAGACCTACGGCGACGAGCCGAAGTCAGTGGACCAGAACGCGGTGACTGCGGACGAAGGCGAGGACGGCAAGCCCGGCGCCGCACTCCGTCTCACGTTCGCCGGCAAGGGCGAGCATTCGCTCTCCTACTGGGTCTACACCCTCGCCGAGCCGCTCCCGCTGGTGGACGGGCTGACCCGCATCGAGGTGCGGCTGCGGACCAACGTGCGCGTGGCGCTCAAGGTCGGCATGAGCCCGTACGGCTTCATCTACCACGCGGGCGGCGTGCCCGCCGCGGACGGCTGGCAGACGCTGGCCATGGACCGGGTCGCCGGCGAGCTGCACGACTGGGTACGGCGCGGGCAGCGTGATCCACGGCTCGGTTACGTGTCGTCCATCATCCTGGCGATCCAGGACACCTCGGACACGAGCGCCGACATCCGCGTCGCCCGTGTCACCATCCTCGCGGCCGACGGCACCCGCGCCGCGCTGGCCGACGAGGTCCTCCGCCGCCGTGCCGCCTGCGTGAGGCTCGCCGCCATGTCGATGCTCTGGTCGGACGAGGAGCGCACCCTGTCCAAGGTGCTCGAGTGGCTGGGCATCGCGAAGCACATGGGAGCCGACCTGGCGGTGCTGCCGCAGGAGTGCGTGGCCGGCCCGGGCGAGCCGATCCCCGGCCCTACCAGCCAGGCCATCGCAGCCCGGGCGAAGCAGCTCGGGATCTGGGTGGTGGGCAACCTGCGCGAGACGGCCGACGGGAGGACCTACGTCACGTCGTTCCTGGTGAATCGCGCCGGCGAGGTGGTGGGCACCTACCGCAAGAGCCACAAGCTGCCCGACGAAGACATGGACCTCGGCGACGCGCTGCCCGTGTTCCGCACGGAGCTGGGGACGATCGCGATGAAGATCGGCACGGACCGCCACTTCGCCGAGATCGACCATTGCTACGCCGTGCAAGGGGCACAGATCCTGTGCTGGTCGCAGAGGCCCGAGCCGCTGGAGGACGAGCAGCTTCAGGACCGGCCGGTGCCGGGGATGGCCACCGACTATGGCATGACGTATGTCTGCTCGCGCTACGCCTCGGCGAAGCCGGGCTGGATCACGAACATGTACCCCACTTACCCCGGGCGACCGATCGGACGCGCCTTCGTGGTGGACGCCAACGGGAGCCGGGTGGCCTCCACCCGACACACCGGCGGTGGCGTGGCGCTGGCCACGATCCCGGTTGGCCGTCTCGGCTTCGGGCGGCCGCGGCCGAGCGTCTCCGGGTTCAAGCTGCTCGGCCAGCCGAACACCGTGCCGCGCAGGCCGGCCTACGCCAAACGGGTGATCCGGGTCGGGATGATCGACTCTGGCGTGCCGATCCGGACGCTCCTGGAGCGGCTCGACGCGTGCGGCAGGGAGGGCTGCGACATCGTCTGCACTTACGAGATGGTGTGGATCGCCGTCGGCCC
>JACPDV010000073.1:0-18379 GCA_016183835.1 Armatimonadota bacterium | reverse complement strand
GTGGCGGCGATGGCGGCGGCGGCGAAGAAGAACCTGGAGCAGGTCGCCGCCAAGGCTGCGCAGTGGCGGATGTACGTGATGATCGCCGGCGTGGTGGACCGACTGGAGCGCAACGAGGCGATCCTCTACGACCGCGCGGGCAAGGAGGTCTGGCGCTACTTCAAGATCGTGCAGACGCACCCGGAGCAGATCTGCGGGGACCAGGTGCCGGTCTACGACACGGACTTCGGCCGGCTCGGCGCTTGGATCTGCGCCGACGAAGCGCACGTGGAGATCCCGCGCTGCCTCCTGGTCCAGGGCGCAGACCTGGTCTTCACCCCGACCCAGAGCTGGGGCCCGGACGCCACGTACCGTGACGACCGCGACATCAGCCGGGCGATGAACGCGGGCCTGTTCCTGGTGGAAGTGACCCACCCCAGCACGGAGCCGCTGCACAACAGCAAGATCATCGACCCGTGCGGAGCGGTGGTGGCGCAGTCGGGTTACAACACGGCGGGGTACACCACGGCGGTGCTCGACCTCGACCACCAGCGCCCGCGGCGCTACGCGCGCGAGTGGACCGCTCACACACCGGGCGGGTATCTGCCGGAGTACCAGGAGGAGCGGATCGGGAAGGAGTGCAACGACCTGTTCGACGTGACCAGGGCGCAGCGGCGGCCGGAGCTGTACCGGGGGATCCTGTGGCCGGAGAAGTAGATGCCGGGCCGGTGGTGGTGGTGCTGGCCGGACCGAACGGCGCCGGCAAGACGACGGTGTCCGGCGAGATCCTGCGCGGCCCGCTGGCTGTGGACCACTTCGTCAACGCCGACGCAATCGCCAAGGGGCTGTCGGAGTTCGCACCCGAGTCGGTCGCCTTCGCCGCCGGGCGGGTGATGCTGAAACGGCTGCGCGAACTGGCGGCGGAGCGGGCGGACTTCGCGTTCGAGACCACGCTGGCGAGCCGGAGCTTCGCCCCTTGGCTCCGCGAGCTGAGGGCGACCGGCTATACAGTGGTGGTGCTGTACTTCTGGTTGCCCAGCGCGGAGATGGCGATCGTGCGAGTGCGCCACCGGGTGGCCGACGGCGGACACGCGGTCCCCGAAGCAGACGTCCGTCGGCGCTACGCGAACGGGATGCGCAACCTGCTCGAGATCTACCGTCCCACTGCGGATCGATGGCGTGTGTACGACAACTCCGATTCACCGTCCCTGCGGTTGGTGGTAGAATCAGAGGGAGGGATCGTGACGGTCCACGACCATGCCGTGTGGCAGGAGTTCCAAGATCATGCTTCGACAAGGCCCTGAAGAGCCCAGCCGAAGTCAGCGGCCAGCTTTCGATGGACCCGCCATAGACCGCGCCGCCCGCCGCGGCGTGCGCAAAGCACTGCTGCGCCACAAACTTCTGGGCGAGCCGATCGTGGTCTGGCGCGACGGCAAGGTCGTCACCATTCCCGCCGAGGAGATCGAGGTGCCGGAGGAGGAATGACATGGCCCAGCAACCCGAGGTGCGGCAGGCAAGCATCGTGGCCCACGGCAGGATCGAAGGGAATACCAGCGTGCTGGACGAGCCGGTCGGGTTGGCGGATGGGGCGGAGGTGGACGTGAGTATCCGGGCCGCAGCCGCCCCGGCCGAGGCAGCCGGCGGAAGCCGCCGCCGAGATGAGGTCTGGTCCGATCCGGTGATCGGCATGTGGGCCGACCGAGATGATCTGGCAGATCCTGTGGCGTGGGTCAAGGAGCGACGGTCGGCATGGCGGAAGCGGCTCAACCCCGACACGTGATCGATACGTCTTTGCTGATCGACGCCTTTCGTCGTCGCCCTCTGGCTGTTGATTTCCTGTCCGAGCTCGACTCGCACAGCCTCCTGTGTGTGAGCGATGTTGCCCTGATGGAGATCCTGGTGGGATGCCGAGACCGCCGGGAGTTGGTCGCTACGCAGAGGTGGTTGGCCAACTTTGAGGCGGTGCCGGTCAACGAGGCCATCTCCCGCCGCGCCGTGGAGTTGGTTGCCGAGTACGGCCTCAGTCATCACCTTGAAGCCGCCGACGCCCTCATCGCCGCTACCGCGCTCGAGCACGCCTGCCCGCTCTGCACCCTCAACGACCGCCACTTCGCCATGATCGACGGGCTCACCGTCCACCGGCCCTACTGACACCGCGCACCTCTGTCGCCAACGGCCGCCCGGCCGTGTATCCTCTGCGCATGGCTACCCGAACGCTGGCCGTCTCGCTCCTCCTCTCCAGCCCTCTCGCTGCCCTGGCACAACCCGCCCGGGTCACCAGCGACGAGCACCACATCCTCACCATCGACGGGCGGAAGGTCTTCACCATCGGCTTCACCGTCCCGCCCGCTCCAGAGGCTCGCGCCTGGAACGGGAAGGGCGCGCTGGAGGAGATGCACGACGCCGGGGCGCTCTTCATCCGCACCGGGCCGATGCTCAGCCCCGCGGGCGAGTGGTCCGGGCGCTGGGACGAGACATGGGTCGCCCGCGAGCGGGCCTACCTCGACGCCGCAGCCGCAGCCGGGATGTACTGCATGCCCTGGCTCAAGGAGCTGTCCGCCGTCAAGGACGGCGACACCGCGCAGGAGGCCAGACTGCGGCGTGTGGTCCGCATGTTCAGGGATCACCCCGCGCTGGGCCTGTGGAAGGGCGAGGACGAGCCGCAGTGGGGGAAGAAGCCCGTCGCGCCGCTGGTCAACGCCTACCGCATCATCCACGAAGAGGACCCGAACCACCCCGTGTGGATCGTACAAGCGCCGCGTGGCACCGTGCCGGAGCTCCAGGCGTACAACCCCGCGTACGACATCGGCGGGGTGGACATCTACCCTATCGGCTACCCACCGGGCAGCCACGTGCCCGACGATGCCAACCACGAGCTGAGCATGGTCGGCGACTACGCGCGGAAGATGCTCGCCGTCGTGGAGGGCCGCAAGCCGATCTGGATGACGCCGCAGATCGCCTGGAGCGGCGTGGCGCGGCCGGAGAAGACGCTGCGCTTCCCCACCTTCGCACAGCAGCGGTTCATGACCTACCAGGCGATCATCAACGGCGCCCGTGGCCTGGTTTACTTCGGCGGCAACCTGCCGGCGACGCTGAACGAACGCGACATCCCCTCGGCTGGAACTGGACGCACTGGCAGAGGGTGCTGCGGCCGGTGCTCGAGGAGATCGGCGACAAGAGCCCGCTCGCAACCGCGCTGGTGCAGCCCGACTCGAAACTGCCGGTGACCGTGACAGCCGGTGCAGGGATCGAGTTGTGCGTCCGCGAAGTGGGCCGGGAGGTGTACCTCCTGGCCGGCTGCCGCGACCCGCAGAAGACGAGCCAGGTGGAGTTCAGAGGGCTGCCGGCGGACGTGGGCGAGGGGGAGGTGCTGTACGAGTCGCCACGGAAAGCGGTGGCCAAGGGCGGAGCATTCCGCGACTGGTTCGGGCCGTTCGAGGTGCATGTGTACCGGTTCACGCGGCGGTGACGGCGGTTCGCGAACAGGCCGGCGCGGTGCTATGCTTGCGACAGCGGAGCGCACCATGAGCATCTCTCCGGCAACGGAAGCCACCACCGCGGAGCAGTTCCACGAAGACTACGCCGGCCTGCGCGCCGAGTTGATCGAGGGGCAGGTCGTCGAGTTGCCACCCAGAAGCGATCTGAACAGCCTGTGCGCCGGCCTGCTATTGAGGGCGATCAGCGCGTGGGACCTATTACATCAGGCCGGGTTCCTGGTCACCACAGGGGGCTACATCCTGTCACGAGATCCGGACACGGTGCGGGCGCCCGATGGCGGGTACATTCGCCGTGAGCGCGTGAGTTTCCCTCGCCCCTATCCGTATGGCGACCAAGTGCCCGACCTGGTGTTCGAGGTCGTCTCACCGTCGGATCGGTCCAGCCGCGTGTATGCCAAGGTCGGCATGTGGCTGGAAGCCGGCGTGCACGTGGTGTGGGTCGTCTGGCCGGAAACACAGCGCGTGTGGGTCTGCCGCACCGGCAGCGACCTGTCGGTCCTATCACGCAGCGATACGCTCACGGCCGAGGAAGTGCTGCCCGGCTTCGCGCTGCCGCTGGAGGAGCTGTTCGGGGCGCTGGAGTAGGCGCGCCGCGCTACTGGCGCCGCAGCCGCCGGACCACCGGCTCCAGTATCAGACGCCGCACAGCGGACGAGAGCGACTTCACCCCGCCCACCCGCGTTGCGAGCCACGGCCCGATGCGGTAGTAGCAGGCCACGAGAGCACGGCCGAGCGGAGACCGGAGCAGCCGTTCGTCGCGGAAGCTGCGAAGGGTCACCACGTCGGGGTGGTCATAGCTGCCGTAGCAGGCGGTGGCAATGTAGCAGCCGCCGGACTTCTCAGACTCGATCCGGCCGATCTCCTTCTGCGCGTCGATGGAGATGTCGGTATCGCTCTGAGCGACGCGCCGCAGCGCGGCAAGGGCCTCCTGCTTCTTGTCGAGGTTCCAGTAGGCGAGCCCAAGGTTGTAGCCCGCCTCGGGGGTCCACTCGGCCGCGATCGACGCCTCGAAAGCGGCTGCAAACTCTGCAAGGATGGAGCGACCCTCTCGTTTGTTGACGATCGTGCCTTTGGCGGCCATGAACCACAGGTTGCCGGCTCGGAAGTGGAGCATCGCCAGGTGCGACGAGACATCCTCACCCCCCGCTGCTGCCGCTTCGATGGCGGTCTTGGCGAGCTTCCAGTCGCCGCCCAACACGCGCCGGACCTCATTGGCCCTAAGGCTCGCGAACTCCACCCGCGCCTCGATCTGGTCTTCGGCCTTCGCCACGTCCGCGAGATACGACTCGGCCAGTTGTAGCTGGCGCGAAACTGCTGCCATCTGTGCCTCCATTCACATGTCGAACACATGCGGCGACTGGCTCACGTACACCGTGCCCCGGTCCCGACCCGCGATGTAGACCCTCACCTGCGTGTAGCTGTCAGGCACGGCGAACGAGAAGCCGCCGTCGCTACGCGAGGTGTACTCCGCGATCTGCCCGCCGCCCAGCAACCCCACGCTGTGGATCGAAACCCGCACGTTTGGCGCCGGCTTGCCACCCTTGAGTACCCTCCCCCGCATCTCGGCCATGCGGCCCTCCTTTGGTTGCGCCCGGACCCTCCGAGCGTTTTGACTTTACCCCCCACATCGCCATGTCAAGTACCGTTGCAGATAATCCTCGCGGCCACGCCCGCGCAGGCGCCAGACGCGCTCACCGGCCCACTCGGCCGTGCTATACTGACCCCTAGCGGAGCGCACCATGAGCATCGCCACCGAGACCGAGCTGCTCACCGCCGAGGAGTTCCTCGAGCGCTACGCCGATGAACGCGCCGAGCTGATCGAGGGAAGGGTCATCACGATGGCGTACGGTGGGGGCGGTCACGGCAGGCGCAGCGCGAAACTCCTGGCGGCGCTGGATGCCTGGGGCGAGGGCACCGGGCTGGGCACCGCCTTCCCACCGGAAACCGGGTTCCTGCTGGCGCGTGACCCGGACACCGTTCGGGTGCCCGATGGGGCTTACGTCAACTGGGACCGTCTCGGCGACGAGGTGGCCGAAGGCGTTGTGCCCGTGGCGCCTGACCTGGCTGTCGAGGTCGTGTCGCCCACCGACCGCCGCGGTGACGTGCTGGCCAAAGTTGGCGTGTGGCTCAACGCCGGCACGGATGTGGTGATCGTCGTCTGGCCGCGTTCAGACCGGGTCTCGCTCTATCGGCAGGGCGTCGATCCGGTCAATCTCGGTCCCGGTGAGATCATCACAGTTGAGGACGTCCTGCCCGGCTTCTCGCTCCCAGTGGACATCGTGCTCGGGGCGCACAGGCGTCACCCCCCGAAGAACAGGTGATACGCCCCCGCCGTCTCCGAACCCAGGATCAGGCTCAGCACCGGCCACACCACCCCCGCGAAGAAGAAGTGACCCGCGATCAGCCCGACGAAGAACGGGATCCCTTTCCGGTACGCCTTCAGCCCGCCCACCCTCAGCACCGCCGCCCGCACCGCCCAGGCCACGAACAGCGGGAAGATGCACGTGTTGTGATCCCCGTACGAGGTCGCCAGGATGTAGCCCAACGGGTGCAGCGGGAAGCCCGGAATGCGGCTCCGCAGGAGCGCCATCACCGCCGCCCCCAGGAAGCCCACCCCCACGTAGCCGAGCCGATCCCACGGCCGGCCGGGCAGGTTCTGCATGTCCGTCGCGGTCCGCTTGAACTCGTCCAGGGCCACCGTCGCACGGTACTCGCCGTTGCCCAGCGAGCCGCTTGCCATGTTCGTGCCGACCTCGTAATAGGCGCCCAGGTGCGCCCAGAGCCCCACCGCCAGGCCCACCGCGAAAGCCAGCCCCACCGCCGTCGCCAGCGTGCGCCGCGGGATGTGCAGAGTCTCAGACAGCTTCAGCGCATCCATGTCGTAGGCCGCGTGTGACATCTCCCAGTGATGCCGTGACATCCAACTGAACAGCCCGAAGCAGACGAGCGTCCGCGGCCCGCCGAAGCTCATCACACCCGCCGGCGTGAACGCCCACACCACCAGGTCCTTCGGCTTCCAGTAGGGATACGTGAACTCCAGCGGCGCGCCGGTCTCCGCCCGGATCCGCGCGTAGACCAGCACGAACCCCAGCAAGACCACCAGGAAGCTGCCCGCGATCACCGCCGGCACGAACGCCATGCCCATGAAGCGGAGCATGTAGAACAGCCCGCCCAGGAACCCGAGCCACGCCACCCACTCCGACGTGCCCGCCGCGCCTCGTTGCCACAGTTTCCGCCACAGCTCCGCCATGTGGTGGCGCAGCCCCCACGCCACGAACCCCGCGCAGGCCACGTAGGCCCCCGAGCACTGCTCGTGGATGAACGGAAACCCCGGCCGCTCATACCCCAGCGCGATCCCGCCGCAGGCCAGGAGCTTGATGCTCAGGTACGCGAACCAGACGGTGAAGGTCACCTCCAGCGGGATGAAGTAGCCGAAACCGATGGTCTCCAGCATGTAGTAGAGGTTGAAGCTGCGGAACGGGCTCATCACGTTGCTGGTGAAGTACGGCGCGAGCGGCTTGTAGAACCCCGGTGCGGGCAGGCTGGGGACGATGGTGTGGGCGATGTTGAGGGCGTTGAAGACCATCGCGACACCCACGCCGGCCCAGAAGAGATGCCGGCGGAACATGCCGCTGACCGGGCTGCTCCCCTCGGCCGCCGTGAGCGTGAGCGGCAGGTAGAGCAGCGGGAAGGTGAGCCGTTCGTTGCGCACCCACTGCCGGTTGATGAGCACCATGAAGCAGTACATGGAGACCGCGAGGGCGGCGAAGAAGGTGCTCCACAGCAGCAGCGGCATCGCCCAGTCGCCCCACGGGATCTGCCCGCGGACGTGGGTTCCTTCGTAGTACCAGGTCACCGCCTTCTCGGCGCGCGGGCCGATCCAGAGCGGCAGGTACTGGCTCAACCCCTCCACGTCGTGGAGGTGTTTCTCCCAGTAGCGCAGCGCCACCACGTGGGGCATCCAGGCGCGGATCAGGTACGAGCCGAAGAGCGGCACCCCGGCGCACATCACGATGTAGGCCAGCAGAATCTGCCGCCGGTCGAAGGCGAGCCGCCGTGAGATCCGCCCGGCGAGCGAGTTCCAGCCGAGGAGCACGAGGATCAGGAAGAAGGCGCTGATGGGCGGCACGCCACCGGCGATGTAGTTGCCGATGATCAGCTCGCAGAACCGGACGGCGAAGGCCATCCCCACCACGCCGAGCAGCCCGACGGCGATCGGCGCCACCGGCCAGGCCACGCGACCTCCCCGCTCCACGCCGTCCGCCTGCCGGTCTGCCTGCATGGTCTCCGCCCGGCTCCGCGCCGTCAGATCCAGAAGATCGCGTTCCCGCTCCCGCCCACCAGGTGGTCGATCACCGCCCACACCACGTTCGCCGTGAACTGCCCCAGCACCATCCCCAGCGCCACCGGACGCAGCCGGCGGTAGAGCTTCAGGCCGCCGTGCCGCACGATCAGGCTCTTGGTGAACCAGGCCAGGAAGGCGGTCAGCCAGAGCTGGTCCATGATCCACACGCTCCCGATGCACCAGCCCACCGGGTGCAGCGGCCACCACCAGAAGGTCTGCCGGGCCCACATCAGCGCCGCCATCACCACCGCGCCGAAGGCCACCATCGTCATCCCGAAGTGGTTCACCTCCACCCGCTGGCTGAGCAGCTTCTCGAGCCAGTCAAAGGGCAGCTTCGGCCCCGCCACGAAGAACCAGTTGTTCATCGTCGCCCCGCCGTAGCGGTAGGCCATCGCCAGGGTCGCCCAGAGGCTCGACGCCGCGCCCACCAGCACCGCCAGGGCCATCACCCAGAACAGTTTGCGCCCTTTCATCCCGCCCGAGTGGAAGAGCTTCAACGCCGTGGCCGACGAGGCCATCACATACGTCCGGATGTCGCTCGAATAGACGTAGGTCAGGGTCAGCCCGGCGTGCCCCGCGGCGCTCAGCACGCCGCTGCCGAAGGTGGCCACCACCGCGCCCGGCGCGATCAGCGGCACCACTGCCTCGGCCAGACCGGACTCCACCACCACCCGGGTCAGGGCGAAGAAGAACAGGAACGCCATCAGCAGGAAGTACCACGCCACCCCGAACCCGAGCCCCGTCCAGTTGAGCCAGAGCGCCATCACCACGCAACCCACCAGCACCGTCAGCACCGCGCTGCGATACGACATCGCCTCGCCGCGGTCGTCCAGCGCCGGCCGGCGGGTGAAGGCGTTGCACAGGACCCCGCCGAGGTGCTGCCGCGCGGTGTAGGTGGTGCCCGCCACCAGGGCGATGATGGCCCCCCAGCCGATGTACTTGTAGAGCGCGAAGGGCGTGCCGTAGATCCCGAGGTTGACCGTGAACTCGAGCCCCAGCCGCAGCATGCCCGCCTTGGCCAGCCAGAACAGCAGGTTGAACAGCCACAGGCTGAACACGGCGTCCTGGTTGACCAGGAAGAAGAAGCCCAGCATGGGGAACGAGAGCCGGAAGATCAGCGAGCCGTACTGCCCGAAGACCGGCGCCGAGCCATCGAGCTTCAGCGCGGGGAGCGCGGGGAAGTAGTGGTGCAGCCCGTTGACGGTGGAGATCAGGAACGGCACGCCGAACCCAAGCCAGAGCAGCGGATTGCCGAGCAGGCGCTCGCGCTGGTCGACGAGGGCAAGCGGCACCTGGGTGAGCGGATACGCGAGCCGCTCGCGGTCGTCCCACTGCGCCCGGACGATCACCATCAGGGCGATCATCACGGCGTAGAGGGCGATCAGGAACGGCGACCAGACGAGCAGGACCGGGAACCAGGAGTGCCAGTCGATGGCGGCGCGGGGGGCGCCCTCGAAGAACCGCGTGGCGGCGGCCACGTCGTGGAGCACCACCCCGTTAGGCAGCCGGTTCATGAACAGCTCGTGCCAGTGGTTCTCGTCGGTGGCGTAGTAGGCGGGGGTGGCGATGATGGGGAGCAACTGGCTGGCCAGGCCCATCTCGACCACGGCGGAGGCGAGCACGAGCATGGCGTAGACGACCAGGATCTCGCCGGGCTCGAGCCGCCAGCTCCGCCGGACCAGGCCGACGAGAGGGTTGGCGACGGCGACGAGGAGGAACAGCAGCGCGGTGGCGCCGGGCGTGGAGAAGTCGAGCGCGAGGTAGGAGGCGTGGAGCACGTGCATGACATAGGGCGCGCCCCAGCCCAGGACGATCGTCAACACGGTGCCGACGGTCAGGCTGCGCCAGGTGACGCCGCGAGGCACGCTACTCCGCTCGAGCATGGAACCACCGGGAGGCAAGGGAACGACTGCAGAGGCATTCGCCTCGCCGTCCGGGGCTCCTCCGCCCGGCCGGTCCGGAGCGGGGTCTACCCGCCGACCGCCGCCTGCACCGTCGCCGCGTCCGCCGCGGAGAGGTCCACCAGGTAGAGCGGCCAGCCGGTCAGCGCGAGCTGCAACTGGCCGTCCGCCTGCGGCAGCGTGACCTCTTCACCGGTGGCCAGGACTGCCTTCGGCGCCGAGCCCAGCGCCACGGACAGCGTGGCCGGGCCTTGCTCGCTCCACAGCGCCACGACCCGCTTGTCCTGCCCCCAGGTGGCCGCGTGGACACCCTTCGGGTTGCCGATGGTGCCCACCAGCGGCTCCCGCGCCACGAGCCGCCTGAGCGTGGCCCAGAGCGGCACCAGCGGCCGCGGACCGCCATCGCTGGCGGTCAGGCCGGCGTGTCGCCAGTTCCCGTCGCCCGGCGGCACCAGCGCCTGGTTCGGCCACAGGAGCTTCCGCGCGCCTTCGCCGGCCGCACGGATCAGCTCGCTCGCCAGGCGCTCCTGCTCGGCCAGCGGGTCGATCTCGCCGCCGCCCTCCCAGGGGCTCACGACCGTGGTCTCGAGGGGCCCGCAGGGCCGCGGGTCGAGGGTGCGCCAGTCCAGCTCCTCGACCGGCGTCAGCTTGACCTCAGGGTCGATGGTCTGCAGCGCCTTGAGCGTGGCCTCTTGCGTCCCGGCGCCGCCGGCGGCCAGCCACCAGCCCACCGGCTTGCCCTTGGCCGCCTGCGCCAGCGCCGCGACGTAGCGTTGCCAGGCGTCCTCGGGTGGGTCGAGACGCCCGTCGGGAAGCGCCTTGGACTGCTGCTCCAGCCATTCCGGCGCGGTCTCGGGCAAGGGGTGAGGCTCGAGGCGAACGAACTGCTCGAAGCCCATCTCCTGCCCCGCGGCGACCAGCTCCGCGAACGCCGCCGGCCGCACCTGCCCCGGGTCGCTCTCGAGCGTGGCCCACGAGAGGCCCGGATTGCGCCCCAGGACCCGCGTGGTGACGCCCAGCCGGCGCAGGCCGGCCAGGTAGCCCTGCCGCGAGCGGCCGGGCAGCAGACTGTCCGGGGTGGTCCACTCCACCCCCAGCCTCCACGAATCGTCCTCCCCCGCGAAGTTCAGCGCCGCCAGGACCAGCTCCGCGCGCGCCAACACCTTCTCGCCCTGCACCGCCTCCACGTGGAACCGGTACCAGCCGGGCGCCAGGTTGCCCTCGAACACGGGGACGGCCAGCGCCACGCCCTTCTCGGCCTTCACCGCCTTCGGCTCCAGGTCGCGCCGCTGGCTGCCCAGGTGGCTCTCGATCACCCCGCGCAGCTTCACGTCCAGCTTCTCGGCCGAGTAGACCGTGGCGGTCAGCGTCACGGGCATGGCCGGGTCCACCACGTGTCCCGTCAGCGGCTCGTCCTCCACGGTGTCTTCGAGCCCCAGCGCCACACCGGTCTCCGCCAGGTAGTCGCCGGACTCGCCTTCGCGCAGGCAGAACGCATCGAGCTGAGCGGCGTAAGGGGTGTCGGCGGGGTAGCAGACGACCAGCGGAAGCCACACGGTGGGGCCGTTGGGCGGCGTGGTGAAGGTGCTCTTGGCGCGGGCCCACATCGGGCCGACGGCGGTCTCCATGCGCCCGAGGGGGGCTCGGTCGGCGCCCAGGAGCGACATCTCCATCCGCGGCGCACCGCGGGCCCGCGCCTTGGCGGCCAGGCTGAAGGTGTACTTGGTGGCCGGCTTGAGCGCCACGGCCGGCGCGGTGATCACCGTCGGCCCGCCGGCCCCGGTCAGCATTGCCGAGCAGTGCGCGTCGCTGGCGTCGCGGTCGAAGACGCGCATCGACGCCGGCAGCGGCGGGTCGCCGGGCGCCAGTGAGGAGTGCAGCATCACCGCCTCGTAGCCGGCGATCCCGGCCTCGAAGCTGCCGTTGACCATCAGGTTGCCCTGCCGCCCGGCCAGCTCTGCTTCGCGCTGATCCCTGAGGCGCGTCTGCTGCTCCACCTTCACGTCGTCGAGCAGCACCGCCGGGCCGCCGGCGTCCACCACCAGCACGAGCGTGTCGGCGATCCCGGGCATCTGCTCCAGGAGGTCCAGCGGCTGCCAGTCGGACTTGACGGGGAGGCTCCACCTGGCCCAGTCGAGCGCGGCGGCGGGCATCCGCAGGCCGGCCACCGCGGCGAGCCGGATCCGGCCCTCCGCACTCCCCTTGACGCGCGCGGTGAGGTGGAGGTAGCGCCCGGAGGCGGTCTTCGGCAGCGGCAGCCAGACCGCCACGGACTCCTTGTCGGTGGGCGTGAGGCGCATCACGCCGTTGTCGCCGTCGGCGGCCAGCGCCACGCCGCGCGGCGGCAGCGTGAACCCCGTGATCCCGCGGCCGGGGCCGAAGTCGGTGTCGAACAGCTTGTCCACCGAGAGCACGGAGGCGGGCGTGAGCATCGGTTTGTTCACACCCTCCCACACCGGCGGCGCGGCCGTCAAGAGCGTCAACAGCAGGAACGAGGTCATCGCGTCACCGTACCGCCAGGCAGAGCCGGTCCGCCGCCCCGGCCGCCTCGTACGCGGCTCGGCACGGCGCGTAGGCCGCCTCGATCTCGGCCGCGGCCGCCGGCCGGCGCCGCGCGTCGAGCGGGGCCAGCAGGCTGAACGGCCGGGGCGCGAGCGTCGCCGCCACGTCGGGCAGGTCCAGCCACAGGAGGCTGTCCGGCAGGAAGAGGTTCGGCAGGTAGTCGTAGATCGGCGCCTGGAACAGCGTTTCCCAGCACAACGTCATGCCGCGCGACGTCACTTCGCCGATCTCCGGGTCGAGTGCGCCCGCCAGCAGCGCGAGCATCCCCCCGGCGCCGTCGCCCTCCACTCGCGTGGTCGCCAGCCCGCGGTCACGCAGCCATTGCGCCGCACTCAAGACATCGTAGACGCGCATCCCCAGGATAGGTTTGCCGATCATCCAGGAAGCCGCTCACCGCCGCCCGCGCGGGCGAAGCGCCGACATCCCGCCCCCCCCCGCGCGGGTCCACCGCCAGGACCGTGTCGCCCGCCAGCGCCGCCTGGTAGGCCCGGCCGTTGCGCGCGAGGAGCGGCGCGATGCCCTCTTCGTCCGGCGCCATCAGGACCGCCCGCCCGCTCGGCTTCTCGGGCGTGAACAGCAGCCCGGTGAGCCGCACGTCGAAGTCGCTGGGGAACTCGACCCACTGCGTCCGCACCCCGGCCGGGCCGGGCGGCGGCGCCTCGGGCACCCGCATGTACTCCGGCATCGGCCACGGCCGCCGCGCCGCCGCGGGATCGATCCCGAGCAGCCGGGGCAATTCCCGCCGCACCGCCGCCGCCGGGTCGGACTTGGCTCGGCAGGCGAGCTGCGGCGCGGCGTCGCGCTTGACGATCTCGTGCACCTCCAGCGCGCCAAGCCCGGCGGTGAGTACGTTGCCGCTGCCCGTGGCCCACAGCGTGGCGTCCTCTTCCACCGGGAACTCGGGTTCTTCGTACCGTTCCTCGGAGCCGCAGAGGAATCGCCGGAACCAACGCACGCCGCCCTCGCGGAGCGCCTTCGACCAATGGTGGTCGCCCTCGTCCACGCACAGCTCGACGTTCTCGGGACAGCCCAGCAGCGCATACGCCTGCTTCAGCTCGGCTACGGTCTGGCGGGCGCCCTCGAGAGGGAAGAAGTCCTGGCTCCGCGCGCAGACCAGGATGGCGCTCGGCGCGGCGGCGAGGAGCAGGTCGGCGTGGTCGATGCCCTGCCGCAGCATGGGCACGAATTGCTGCTCGGAGTCGGCGGCCATGCGCGTGGCGATGCGGTGGACGAGGGTGGTGATGTAGCAGTTCGGCGCGCCGGCGGCGAGCCGCCCTTCGAGGCAGAGCAGGTGGGTGGAGAGCGTGCCGCCGCCGGAGTTGCCCGCCACGGCCACCCGCGTGGTGTCGATCTCGGGCCGGGTCTCCAGGTAGTCGAAGGCGCGTATGCCGTCCCAGACCCGGATGTTGGCCATGCTGCTGCCGGTCAGGTTGAGCTGGTTGCCGGCCATGCAGTGCTCGTGGCAGCAGTTGTCCAGGATGGGCTTACCGTCCGCGTCGAGGTACTGCACCCGCTCGCCCTGGGAGATGGGGTCGTAGCTGAGCACGGCGAACCCCGCCTTGCACAGCCCCACGTGGGCGCGCTGATAGACCTCGTACATGCGCCCGTTGGCGCTGTGGCCGCAAGGCGAGAGCACCGCGGGAAGCGGCCGCTCACCGTGCTTGGGGAGGTAGAGCGTGGCGGTGACGGGGAACCCGGGGCGGCTGTCGAAGATCAGGCTCTCGGCGGTGTAGTCGGCGCGGTCGAAGGTCTTGGTGACGCGCGGGTTGAGGTCGCAGCGCGCGGGGAAGGGGCCGACCATGCGGCCGACGGTCTCGCGCACCCACCGCGCGCGGGCCAGCACATCGTCCGCGGTCCGCATCGCCGCCCAGGCGGCGCGGCGCTGCTCCTCGAGTGCACAGACGTGCCGCCAGAGGTGAGGGAACAGGTTCTCGGAGTGCATTGGTCGCCCCGTGCTGGGGCGGGTTGTAGCAGACCGGCCGGTCGGCGTCAACGGCGGCGGCGCCTGGCTGGACGCGAACGAGTCTTCCGGCTTCCGGCCGTCCCCCGCTGCCGAGAGCCGTCATTGCGAGGAGCGTAGCGACGAAGCAATCCCGTGCACCCAGCGGCTAGAGCCGGACCTGCCCGCTCGAGAGGTAGCTGCGAGACGAGACTGCTTCCTCGGCGGACCTCCTCGCAATGACGAGTGTTACGGTGTCATGGTAAAACAAGCGCGGGCGGCCCAGGTCTCACAGGATTCCCACCACCTCGTGCAGCCAGATGTTGAACTCGGCCGCGTGGTCGATGTAGATCAGCGGCAGGTCGGGCTCGGTCTCGTCGCGCCAGCCGCCCTCGGGATACTGCGTGGCGCAGAGGAACTCGCCGAACTCGCACGCCCGCTCCCGCCCGCGCGGGTCGCCGGTGCAATGGTGCCAGAGCGCCGCCGCCAGGCAGCCCTTGCCGCCGCCCGCCCAGGTGAATGGGTCCACCTCGCAGCCGTGGAGGAACTCGAAGAACGGCGCGCCCGCCTCCAGCCAGCGCCGCTCGCCCGTGGCCTGAGACAGCCGGCAGCAGAGCTGCAGCGGCAGAGCCACCTCCCAGTAGGCCTGCTTGCTGCCGCCCGCGTCCACGAACTCGCCGTCCAACGCGAGCCGGCCGGTGCGGTCGGTCTGATAGTAGAAGCGGCGTGGGTCGGGCTGCTGCTCCAGCACCGACAGCGCCCAGCCGGCCGCCTTCTCCGCCACCTCCAGGCGGCCGCGGTAGATGGCCGCCACGCCCGTCCAGCAGGTGGCCATCGAGCGGAGGAGCGGCTGGCCGGCGAAGTGCGGCAGACCGCCGCACGGCGCCTGGCAGCTTGCCAGGAAGTCGAACACCGGATACGACAGCTCGAACCGGGCCAGGCGGTGCGCGCCGTGGAAGAACCAGGCGTGCTTGTAGCAGTCGCCGGCGTACTCGGCGAGCTGGCCGTCGGGTTGCAGGCGCTGGTCCCTGGCCCAGGTCAGCAGCCGCTGCGCCGGACGGATGAACCCGGCAATGCCCCACGAGTAGGCCTGTTTGTGGTACGTCATTGCGAGGAGCGCAGCGACGAAGCAATCTCGTTGGCCAGCCAGCGACCGACGCCTCCGGTCCGGAGGGGGCTGGTCATCGCGATTGCGTCGTCGGCGGACCTGCTCTGCAGAGGGCCGGGGTGGGAGGCGGCTGGGTGACGAGATTGCTTTGTCGGCAGACCTTCTCGCAATGACGAACTCTTTTTCATTGGGATGGGTGAAGCGGAGCGTCATGAGGACCCCCTCGCAATGACGGTTGCGGGGTCATCCCGGCTTGGCTGCCGCTACTCCTCCGGCGGGTCCGGGCCGTCGCTCAGGGCGATCGCGTCCAGCCGCGGCGCCAGCTTCGGATCCGGCGAGCCCTCGCGGGCGTAGATGCGGAACGTGAACGGTCCCTTCGGCAGCGTGAGCACGAGCGGCTCGCCCGGCGGCGCCGCCGCCGTGCCCGCGCCGCGGCCCGTCCAGTGCCACTTCCGCTCGGTCGCCCCGCAGTTGCCCAGCACCTGCGCGCCCTGCAACGTCACGGCCTGCCCGGGCAAGACCAGCCCGAACGAGTCGTCCACGCCGCTCGGATAGCGCACCCTCGCCCACAGCGTCCAGCGCCCTGCGTGCGGCACCGTCACCGTGTATTCGCAGTACCACTCCTGCGGCTGACCCACCGCCAGCGGCCCGGTCGGCACCATCACATCGCCCGACGCCTCCGGCTCCGTGATCCCCACCGTCGAGCCCTTCGCCAGCGAGCCCACCAGCTTGCCGTAGGCCTCCGCCTCCACCGTGACCAGGCTCGCCGGCCTATGCCGCGCCACCGCCGATTCCAGCAGCGCCCGCGCCTGCTCGATGGTCTTCTTGGGGAACGTGAGCGTCAGCCGGAACGGGCCGATGGCCACCAGGCTCTGCCCGCCCTCCTTGCGCACGCTCACCGCCTTGCCCTGCAGATCGGCGACCTTCAGCTCGGCCGGCGGCAGGCCGAGGAGCAGCTCTGCGTCGCGGCTCGTGTGCCACAATGTGGCCACCGGTGTGGCGTCGAGCAGGCCCAGGCAGCCGCGCGCCTCGCGCCCGCCGGCCACCTGCGCCAGCGGCTCCGTCTGCACGAAGCGCGGCTTACCGTTGGCCAGGATCAGCGCGTAGTCGCGGCCCTTCACCGCCAGCGACGCGCGCAGCTCCGCGCTCACCTGCCGCCGCATGCGCAGACTGTCGTAGATCTTGAACAGCTCGAGCAGCGCCGGCGTGAGCGGGTGGCTCTCCATCTGCGAGAAGCTGGTCTGCAGCGACACCGGAGCGTCCCAGGCCACCGACTTGCACATCAGGTGCTCGAACTCGTCGAGCTGCAGCCCGTCGGTCCCGCGCCCCTTCGGCCAGATCCCGAACCAGCCCAGCTCGCCGGGCATCAGGTCGTCGTTGATGCTCCGCAGGTAGTCCACCGAGCGGTCGATGTGCTCGCGCACGGTGGGCCACTTGTCCACCGGCTCGCCCGCGATGATGGCCCCGTAGAGCGTGTTCAGGTAGGTGTCCACCGTCCCGCTGCGGGTGAACGAGTGCCACAGCAGGTGGGTCATGATGGTGCCCATGTGGACGATGGGCCGCTTGGCGAACCGCTGCACGGCGGCTTCCTGGAAGCGGCTGACGTAGTGGTTGAAGCGGGTCTTGTCCACGTCTTCGCCGCCGTCGAAGTAGACCATGTCGAAGCCGCAGCGGTTGAAGATCCCGGCGATGCGGACGGCCACTTCGTCGAGCAGGTCGGTTTCCTGGTCGATGATGTAGCCGTTGATGCAGCCATCCACGCCGTTGTGGCGGACCTCCGTGTCCGCCAGATGGCTCGCCGCCGCCGTGCCCCAGGCGCCGCGCTTGCAGCCCTGGAAGGTGTCCCACCGCCCGTCCGGGCCGATGGACTGGTACTGCACGATCTCGTCGTCGAGGATCACCTCGCGGTGCTTGTCCACCCCGCCTTCCCACGACTTCTGCGAGCAGACGGGGCTGCCGGGCCACTCGCGCAGGTCGCCACCGGCGCGAATCTCGGTCTGCTGCCCAACCACGGCGGCGGCCAGCGTGGACCGCTTGTCCACCCAGAAGCGGCGGTCGGGCTTGGGTGTGACGTAGGGGTCGAGCTTGCTCACCTTGGAGACGAAGGTGTGCATGCCGACCAGGATCCCGGCGGCGTGGAGCTGGTCCACCAGCGCCTTGAGCCCCGCCTCGCCGCCCGGGTACCGGCCCGCGCTGAACAGGTAGTGCCCGGGCGAGGTGCACCAGCTCCCCGAGCCGATCATCACCTGGCGGATCCCGCTCCGCCGGCAGTAGTCGATGACCTGCGGCCCGTCGGTCTGGCCGACGTCGAGGAACCAGTAGGCCCCGCGCGCGGCCTCACCCTCCTTGCTCGGCAGCCCCTGCTCGTCTTCGTTGGTCAGCAGCCCAAAGGCGTGCGCGGCCGCCTGCAGCTTGCCGCGGATGGATGCGGTGGGCCCGGCCAGGATAGCGAACTGCGCCCCCTCGAGTCGCGGCCCGGGCGCGTCCTGCGTGACTGCGGCGAGCACGGCCTGCCCGCCCGCACCGCGGGACGCGCCGCAGTCCACCTGCCGGTTGGCGGCGAGCAGGGCGATGGTCAGCTCCTCGTCCCACGCGGCGTTCAGCCTGCGGCCCACGTGGTCGAGGCCGGACGTCTCGAGGGTGAGCAGCGTGATCCGCGTGGGCCGGGCGCCGTCGATGCCGACCAGACGGAACAGGATCCACTCGGCCTGCGCGGCCACCTGGTAGGTCAGGACGGTGTCGGTGCCGGCAAAGTGGAGGGTCAGCTCCGCGTCCGCCAGGCTGGCGGCCCTGGCCGGGCAGGCCTTGCCGTTCACCCACACCGTGGCGACGGGCCCGGGCGTGCGCGGGCACAGCTCGCGGCCGGGGTCGCCGGCGTAGATCGAGCGCCAGCGGGCGTCGTCGCCGAGGATCAGGCGGAGCGCCGGGCCCTCCAGCGCCACGTCGGCGTGGGCGGCGGCGGCGAACAGCGCGACAACGACCAGTCGGTGTACCTTCATCCATCAGCTCCACAGGCTCAGCGGAGCGTTCTGTGGGACCGGCGCCCCC
>JACPDV010000621.1 GCA_016183835.1 Armatimonadota bacterium | reverse complement strand
GCGGAGTGGGAGAAGGCGGCCCGCGGCGCCGAGGGGCGGATGTATCCCTGGGGCGACGCGTTCGACCCGGACGCCTGCCGGTGGAACCGCGAGGATCGAGGCGACCGCTTCCTCGACACCGCACCGGTGACCGCCCACCCGCGCGGCGCCAGCCCCTATGGCGTGATGGACATGGTGGGCAACCTGGCGGAGTGGTGCGCCGACGGGCCCGGGCCTCACGCGCGCTACCTGAAGGGCGGCTCCTTCATCAACGCCTCGCCGCTCCACCTGCGGCCCGCCGACCGCAGCCTGAGCGGCTGGGCCAACAACCCGATGGCGTTCTACGGCTCCCGTTGCGCCGAGGATGCGGGATGATGGCGAAGATCCACGTCGAAGGCGTGCCGGGCGGGATGCAGATGCGGATCACCGGCGTGCCGGCGTTCCCTGGCGAGTCGTTCGGGGTGACCGTGCCCGAGGCCATCGGCGACTACGCCGCCACGGCCTGGCCCAACGTGGTCAAGGCCGATTGGGAGACCACGCCCGACGGGCTGCCACGCGGGCACGGCGTCTGGGAGGGACAGCTCGAGTACACCGTGGCGGTGACCGCCAGTGAAGAGACGGTGGACCTGTCGATCGAGCTGACCAACCGCGGGCCGCGAACGTGGGAGCAGAGTCTGGCGTTCACCTGCTTCCAGTGCGGGGTCGCGCCGTCGATCCGCGACCATGAGTGCCTGCGCCACTTCGTCAGCGCCGACGGCGCGGTGCGACGGCTGGTCGAGCTGCCGCGCGCCTACGGCGCCCGGCCGACGGTGCAGCTCTACAGCGTGCAGGGCGCGCCCGCGGCCCGGGACATCCCCTTCGTGGTCAACGTCGGTCCGACGCCCGACATCACGCTCGAGGGCTGGATGGCGATTCGCTCGCGCGACGGCAAGCGGTTGGTGGCAGTGGCCTCCAAGCCGGCGCTGTTCCTCTTCCAGAACATGGAGTACTCGTGCATCCATAGCTGCCCGAGCTTCGGCCGGCTCGAGCCGGGGCAGACCGGCCGGGCGCTGACGCGTCTCTACTTCGTGGAGTCGGACGTCGAGACGTGGCGGAACCGGATGCTGGCCGAGTTGGGCTAGACTCCCCACTCGGCGCGGGCGGACTCCATCGTCTTCATCTCGCCTTGGTGCCAGGCGTAGTGCGCCTTCGGGCTCTCGCCCACCCAGCGCTCGTCCACCGGCTCGTCCGCCCGCTGGTAGCGCGTGTCGGTGCTGAAGCGGTAGCGGTTGGTCACGTTGGTCAGCGAGCCGTGCATGAGGAACATGCTGAAGATCATCGCGTCGCCCGCCTGGAACTCGGTGGTCAGCCACTGCCCGCCGTACTGGTCCACCAGCTCCACGGGGTCCTTGCTGAACCAGCCCTCGACGTGGTCGCGGTCCACGTCCATGCGGCCGTAGGTCTCCTGCACCTTCTTCCACTGGTTGCTGCCGGCGAGCACGGTGAGCGGGCCCATATCGTAGGTCACGTCGCCGAGCGGGGTCCAGCAGGTGCACAGATTGAGGGTGCCGCGGCCCATGTAGACCACGTCGTAGTGCGCGCCGCTGTAAGCGCCGCCGGGGATGGCGCGGATCCACTTGTAGTCGAAGGTCAGCGACGGCCCGCCGAAGAGGTTGGCGAACCACTCCATCAGCTCGGGCGACTCCACCAGGCCGAGGAAGTCCGGATGGTGGCTGATCGCCTTCGCGCCGCCCAGGAACTGCCCGCGCCCGCCCTCGGCGATCACCGCTTCGTCCAGCGGATGGGCGCGGTCAATCTGGTTGTTACTGTCAAGGTTGTCGATCAGCACCGTGCGCGCCGCCTGCACCTTGGCCGGGTCGTGGAGCCCGCGGACGAGGAGGTAGCCGTCCTCGGCCAGCCGCTCTCTCAGCGCCGCGTAGTCGTGCTTCGCCGCGGTCGAATCGCGCAGATGACCGAGGTAGTTGCCGCCCAGCTCAAGCTCGCGCTCGCCCATGCGGAGGATCATGTCGCCGCCCTTCCTTTGAGGTCCATTATGGGCGGCGAGTGCGGCTTTGTCCCCCGCGAAGGTGCCCCGCGCCCCGCACCGTATGCACAAGCCACGACGGAGTCCGGAATGCCCCGCCCCACCCCACTCGCTGACGCCACCGTCCTCGCCGCCCTCCTCGTCGCCGGCGCCGCCCGGGCCGAAGGGCTGACCTTCAGCGAGACGTCCGCGGTCTACGAAGCGGGTCCGGCGAAGGCGCTCGACCTCACCGACGAGGTGACCCTCGAAGCCTGGGTGCAGGCCGATCCGATGCCCACCCGCGGCGGCCGGATCCTCGACAAGACCATGCCCGGCACGCAAGACGCCTACCTCCTCGACACCTGGCCCGGCAACAGCCTGCGCATGATCACCAGCAAGGGCCACCTGCGCTTCGATGCACGCCTGCCCGCGGACCGGTGGACCCACGTGGCCGGCGTCTATAGCGCTTCGCGGCGAGTCTGGCGGCTCTACCTCGACGGCAAGCTCGTGGCGGAGCAGACTGACGGCGAGTTCCCCCCGCTCACGGTCAACGGCGCACCGCTCTGCGTCGGGGCGGACCCCACCGGCGGGAACCGCTTCCTCGGCCGCATCCGCCGCGCCGCGGTGTACGCGCGGGCGCTCAGCCCGGAGGAGATCGCCCGCCGCGCCGCCGACCCCGCGCCGCTCCCCGGCGTGCTCGGCGAGTGGGTACTGGAGGGACAGCCCGGCCAAAGGATCGTCCCTGCGGCCGGCGCCCTCGCCCTCGTGCGCGCGGGCGGCGAGGTGGAGCTGCTGGGCCAGGCGCCGCCGCCCGACAACCCGCTGACGCTGTGGTTCAGGGAGCCGGCGAAGAGCTTCATCGAGTCGTGCCCGGTGGGCAACGGCCGGCTCGGCGGGATGCTCTTCGGCGGCGTGGAGCGCGAGCGGATCGTGCTCAACGAGCAGACGATGTGGTCGGGCAGCGTGCAGGACGCCGACCGGCCCGAGGCGTGGCAGGCCCTGCCCGAGATCCGCCAACTCCTCTTCCAGGGCCGGAACCGGGAGGCGCAGGAGCTTCTGTCCAGGTCCTTCGTCTGTCAGGGCCCCGGCTCGTCGCAGGGCGCGGCGGAGGAGGGGCCGTTCGGCTGCTACCAGACCCTCGGCGACCTGCGGCTCGACTTCGGCCCCATCGACGAGGAGGTGCGCGACTACCGGCGCGAGCTGGACCTCGACGCCGCCACCGCGCGCGTCTCCTTCGTCCGGGGCGGGGTGCGGCAGACGCGGGAGCTGTTCGCCAGCGCACCGGACCATGTGCTGGTCTACCACCTCGCCGCCGAGCAGCCCGGCCGGCTGTCGTTCACGGCCTCGCTGCGGCGGCAGAAGCGGGTGCAGTACGCCTTCGACGGCGGCGACGGGCTGGTGATGAGCGGGCAGCTCAGCGACGGCAAGCCCGATGGCAAGGGCGTGCGCTACCTGGCGCGGCTGCGTGTCGTGGCGCCGGGCGACACCGTCGAGCGGGCGGAGCGGTCCGAGGACGGTCTGGTGGTGTCCGGCGCCCGGGAGGTCACGCTCTACCTCACCGCCGGCACGGACCTCTACGATCCCGCCTTCGAAACCACCACCGCGAAGCAGCTCGCCGCGGCGGTGAAGAAGCCGCTCACCGCCATCCGGTCGGCGCATCTGCAGGAGTTCAGGTCGTTCTTCCGCCGCTGCACACTGGACCTGGGCGGCGGCGAGGCCGCGCAGCGGCCCACCCCGGAGCGCGTGAAGGCCGTTGAGACGCAGCCCGACCCGCAGCTTGCCGCGCTCTGCTTCCAGTACGGGCGCTACCTGCTGATCAACAGCAGCCGGCCCGACAGCCCGCTCCCGGCGAACCTGCAAGGGATCTGGGCTGAGGAGTACCAGACGCCGTGGAACGGCGACTTCCACCTCGACATCAACGTCCAGATGAACTACTGGCCCGCCGAGCCGACCGGCCTGGGCGACTGCACGCTGCCGCTCCTGCGCTTCATCGGCAGCCTGGTGCCCAATGGCCAGAAGACCGCGCGGGCCTACTACAACTCACCCGGCTGGGTGGCCCACGTGGTCTCCAACCCGTGGCACTTCACGTCGCCGGGCGAGCACGCCTCGTGGGGCTCCACCGTCTCCGGCGCCGGCTGGCTCTGCGAGCACCTGTGGGAGCACTACGCCTTCCATCCGGACCGGAAGTACCTGGAGTGGGTCTACCCGATCCTGCGGGGCTCGGCGGAGTTCTTCCTCGACTACCTGGTGGAGGAGCCGCGGCACCACTGGCTGGTGACCGCGCCCTCCAACTCGCCCGAGAACGCCTTCAGGCTGCCCAACGGCGACGTGGCGAACACGTGCCTGGGGCCAACCATCTACGAGCAGATCGTGCGCGAGTTGTTTGCCAACACCATCGCCGCGGCGCGGGTCTTGGGCCGCGACGGCGCCTTCGCCTCACGGCTGGAGGACGCGCGAGAGAGACTGGCGCCGATGCAGGTGGGCCGCTACGGGCAGTTGCAGGAGTGGCTGGAGGCCTACGAGGAGGGCGAGCCGCACCACCGCCACACGTCCCACCTTTACGGCCTCTACCCGAGCGACCAGATCACGCCGGCGACGCCCGATCTGTTCCAGGCGGCGCGGGTGACCCTGGAGCGCCGCGGGGACGCCAGCACCGGCTGGAGCATGGCCTGGAAGTCCAGCTTCTGGGCGCGGCTCCG
>JACPDV010000633.1 GCA_016183835.1 Armatimonadota bacterium | reverse complement strand
GGTCTCGGGCGCCTTCGGCTCGGCGGGCGGTGCGCCCGGCGTGGTGGCCGCCGGCGGCGCGGGCGGCGGCTCGAGCCTGGCCGCCTGGCCGTCCAACGTGGCGACGCCTTGCAGCTTCAACTGGATCCCGTTCTGCGCCAGCGCCAGGGCCTGGGAGGTCTTGAGCAGCGCGCTCGTCAGCGACTGGCTGGCCTTCTCGCGCTCGGCGTTGTCGCGCAGGCGCGCCCGCTCCGAGCCCGTGAACGCATCCTCGTCCGGCTTCTCGCACCCGGCGAGCAGGACCAGGACGGCGACCGCCGCCGCTGGAAGCACCCACCACTTGAACAACTTCATGGTCTGTCCACCTTCCTCATCTGCACCGTCGACGGCCCCGCGGTCGTTGCTTCCGAGAGTCCGGCGGGCCCCAGGCCGAGGACGGTTCGCGGCCGTCGCCGGGCGCGGTCGGAGTGTGGTCGGGCGGGGACGACAGGGAATCAGTATAGGCCAGCCAAAGGGCCGTGTCAACGCCCGCCGGCCTGCTGTCAGCCCCTCTTCACGCCCGCTCGTAGGTCTCCGCCAGCTCCGCCAGAAAGCCCGCCGCAAGGCCCAGTGGGGCCTCGTCGGCGAGCCGCCACGTCCAGTTCCCGGCCGGCCGGCCGGGGAAGTTCATCCGCGCCTCGCTCCCCAACCCCAAGACGTCCTGCAGCGGGCACAGCGCCGTGTCCGCCACGGAGGCCAAGGCCAGTCGCAGCAGCTCCTGGTGGATCTCGCCCGGCTCGCGGCCCAGGTAGCGCGCCACCCGCCGGCGCTCCTCCACGGGGCACGTCGCCCACCAGCCCACCGCCGTGTCGTTGTCGTGCGTGCCGCTGTAGACCACGCAGTTGCGCGGATAGCGGTGCGGCAGGAAACCGCCGTCGCTCCCCTCCACGAAGGCGAACTGCAGCACCTTCATGCCGGGGAATCCGAACCCCTCGCGCAGCGCCTCCACCTGCGGCGTGATCACCCCCAGGTCCTCGGCCATGATCGGCAGCGACCCGAGCGCCCGGCCCACCGCCGCGAACAGCCGCTCGCCGGGGCACTTCACCCACTGCCCGTTGACCGCGGTGGTCTCGCCCGCCGGCACCCGCCAGTACGACTCGAACCCGCGAAAATGGTCCAGCCGCACGGCGTCCACCAGCCGCAGCATCGCCCGGAACCGCTCGATCCACCACGCGAAGCGGCGGTCTTCGAGCACCGGCCAGTCGTAGAGCGGGTTGCCCCAGAGCTGTCCTGTGGCGCTGAAGTAGTCGGGCGGCACGCCGGCCACCGCGCGCGGGCTGCCGTCAGCCTCCAGCTCGAACAGGTCCGGGTGCGCCCACACGTCGGCGCTGTCGTACGCCACGAAGATGGGGATGTCGCCGATCAGGTGGATGCCGTGCTGATTGGCGTAGGCCTTGACCCGCGACCACTGCTCGCTGAACAGGTACTGCACCAACACGTGGTAGTCGATCGCCCGGCCCAGCTCCGCGCGCCAGGCGTCCAGCGCGGTCGGGTCGCGCCGCGCGGCGCCGTCGCCCCAGGTGTTCCACACGGCGCCGCCGTGGCGCTCCTTCAGCGCCGCGAAGAGGGCGTAGTCGTCGAGCCAGGCGCGCACGGCCGGCGCCTGGCGGAACGCCGCCACCCGCTCGTGCACCCCCGGCGCGGCGCCATCCGAGTAGCGCGCGAAGACCCGCTCGAGGAGCTGGCGCTTCCAGGGGATGATCCAGCCGAAGTCGACCCGCTCCGGCGGGAACGCCGGCACATCCTGGAGGTCGTCGGGGCTCAGCAGGTCGGCCGCGAGCAAGAGCTCGGGGCTGAGCAGGTTGGGGTTGCCGGCGAAGGCGGAGAGCCCGGCGTAGGGGGAGTCGCCGTAGCCGGTGGGCCCCAGCGGGTTGACCTGCCACAGCCGCTGCCGGCCGGCTACGAGGAAGTCCACGAAGCGGTAGGCGGCGGGACCCAGGTCGCCGATGCCGAACGGCCCGGGGAGCGAGGTGGGGTGCAGGTGGACACCGGCGGCGCGGGGGAAGGGCATGGCGAGGCTCCGCGGATGCAGTGTAACACGGTGGGGGAGAGGTTGGGCGTGGCGTTGGCGCCGGCGGACCCAGCTCGATCCCCAGGCCAAGGGCACGCTGAGCCTCTTGACTCCCGATCGCCGGGCTTCTACGATCGCGGAGTAGTGCAAGCCGCTCCAACGGTGCTGTTCGGCCTTCGAGGCGTACATGCAGGCCACTTCCGGGAATGTACGGCTTGGAGAGGGCAACAGATGAGACAGCCAGAAGACCAAGACGATCCCGCCCCTGACGCGGCCTTCATACAGCTCTTGCAGGCATGAAGCTGCCCAGGCCGGCCGCATGAGTGAGGCCGAGGCCGTTGCGTACCAGGTCTTGGCCTCTGCAGGGCAGCACGCCCGGGAGGAGCCAAGCCCCGAGCTGCTTCTGCGGCAAGAGGCTCACTGCTGTGAAGAGGCCGGCGACTGGCAAGGGGCCGAAGCCGCCTACCGCAAGGGGCTGGAAAGCGCCCTTGCCACTGACCAGGCGATGCAGCAGTACAAGGCCTACTCTGACCTCGCCGGCTTGTTCCACTTGGTGGGCAACGAGGCCGTGGCCCTGGAGCAGGCGCGCTCGGCGACCGAGGCGGCCCGCCGCGCAGAGATACCGGTCCTCCGCGCCATGGCGCTGCAGCAGCAGGCCGGATGCGCTCTGCGTCTCCATCGGATTCCTGAGGCGCTGGCCGCTCTCGACGAAGCCCTGCGCTCTATGGAGAGCGAGAGCATGTTTGGCGTCCTGCGGGGTCGTTGTCTCGTCCTCCGAGCCGAATGCGCCTTGAAGTCGGGGGATACCCATGGCGCTGAACGCGACCTCGAAGCCGCGCGGCAGCACTTGGAGCCCCAAGCGGCCATGGTGATCGCGGCCGGCGTGCACTCGGCACTGGCGCGTTGGTGGTCGGTCAAAGCCAGGATCCTCGCCGAACAAGGCGACTGGAGCGGGGCGGCGCGCGCTTGGACCGAGGCGGTGGCGGGCCGGCGTCACGTAGCCGCACTGCCCCAGGTGGAGCAGCCCTACGCTACGAACGCGCTGGCAGAGACTCTCTGGGCCTTTGGTCAGGCCTTGTGTTCGGCTGGCTGCCCCACCGAGGCGGCAGAGCCGTTGGCGGAGAGCCGGGCCATCCGGGAACGGATCGGTCTGCCCCCCTTGCGGTGACAATGGCCCTGACGAGCAGACCTTTGCCGCAGGCCGAATCGCCGGCGGGCATGGCCGATTCCCGGCCAACGAAAGGGATGTTGATCAACTGCTCCCGCCTGCGGTCGTGGAGATGATCGCCGGCCCCGTCACTGCTGGAATACCGATGATCGTTGTTGACGCTCGATCGGCGGGCGGGTACGATCGCGGAGTGTGGGGAGGGGCTCAACAGGTGCTGTTCGACCCAATCGCAGAGGGAGCACTATTATCAGAAAAGGAGACCGGCTATGCCTGGCTGTTCAGACCTGACGACGCGTTTTCGTGATCCAAATACTCCAGCACCTCGTTCACCTTGGCGCCAGTGATGCGCCCAGAATCCACCAGGAGTTTAAGGAGATCAATGGTCTCCCAACATTCAATTGCGTGCGTCTTCGCGACTAGTCGAACGGCGCGATCATCGCTGAGACGCTCGGATCGCGATCCCTGGGAGACCTGCACGAACAGGAAGCGGAAGGAGCCGTGCAGTCCATTCGCGAAGGCGTCGATGCCTGCTGCGCGCAAGATGTGTTCCTGGGCACCGTTGCCAGAATGCGCAAGGCTTGCGAAGTGCAAGTCGATTTCGCCCTCAACATGATGCCTCTGCTATCCGGGCTCCCGACGGTAGCGGCGGATGCCGGGCTGCTGTCCCGGATCCTGGATCTGTTCTTTCGAGAAGGGGACCGGTCGCAATTCGGCTTGGCGAACGCCATCACCGCGGTGGCCCGCGATACCCGGGATCCTGATCTGCGGTGGGATCTAGAGGAGCTGGGCGGCGGGATCGCCGTCGGTGCTGTCCCCCAGGATCCGGCGAACGAAGGGCGCACGGCGATGGCGCGGTTGGGCCAGGCAGTTGCGGCAGGTTAGGGCCGAACCAGCCGTTGCGGCGGACGGCGGCCGCGAACGATGACCCCAGCCGCTACTCCGGCAACTCGCCTCCCTGCGTCTCCGGCGCCCACCAGATGGCTGCCAGGCCGAGCAGCCAGACGCAGGCCATCGCCGCCCCGGCGTACTTGTGCCCGTGGAACGCCTCCACCAGCCGGCCCGTGACCAGCACGCCGCCGGCCGAGAGGATCCGGCCGGCGTTGAACGTCAGCCCCTCGCCCGTGGAGCGCAGGTGGGTGGGGAACAGCTCGGGCAGGTAGAGCGGGAGCCAGCCGAAGAACGCCGTGGCGAACACGCCACCCAGCGCCGCCAGCCAGAGCATGCGCTGGTCGAACGCCGTGGTGGTGAGGTAGAGGGTCATCGACACCGCCGTGGCGCCGACGCAGAAGAGGGCGTAGGAGGGCCGGCGGCCGAGCCTTTCCGCCGCCCACCCGCCGAGCAGCGCCCCGCCGATGGAGCCGACCGCCATGTAGGTGGAGACCGCCGCCCGCGCCGCGTCGCGTGCGGCCTTGAGCGCGTCGCCCGGTCCCACCAGCGTGTCCACCCAGGCCTGCAGCCAGGCCTGGTAGACCCCCCACATGCCGAGCACCGCCACGGCCGAGAGCGCGATGCCCACCAGGCTGTGGAGCCGCAGCTCCGGTCCGAAGAGGTCGGCGAAGCCCGCCGTGCGGCCGCGCTCGCGGGCCTCTTCCCAGCGCTTCGATTCCCTCACGCAGAGCCGCACCACCAACGTCAGGAGCGCCGGCGCCACGCCGATCACCAGCGCATAGCGCCAGCTCAGGTCGTGCCGCGAGAGGTAGGCGGTGATCCGCG
>JACPDV010000612.1 GCA_016183835.1 Armatimonadota bacterium | reverse complement strand
GTGCGTCCGCGGCCGGGCACGCGGGCCTGGGCGGCGCTGATGGACCCGGCTATCGAGAGCGACTTCGATGCCGGGCGGTATGTCTACCACGAGCACTCGCCGCCGGGCAAATGGACCGAGTACCCGGGCATCACGGTGAGCGATTACGGCGCGGGACGGGTGGTCTACCTGCCGGTGCCGTTCGTCAAGGCCTACGCCTCGAAGCGCTGCCCCGGCCTGCGGCAGGTGTTCGCCGGGCTGCTGGAGCAGGCCCTGGGGGTGGCGCCGCGGGTGCGGGTGGCCGGGCCGGCCGCGCTGCACTCGGCGCTGACGCAGGACGACGAGGGCTGGCTGCTGCACCTGATCTACCTGCAGCGCGAGACGGAGAGCATGTACCTGGAGTCGCGCGGCTGGCCCGGACCGATGGAGGTGACGGTGCGGGCGCCGTGGCCGGTGAAGGCGGTGGAGGACTGCCTGACGGGGGAGCGGCTCGACCGAGAGGGCGACAGCGTGGTGACGTTCACGATACCGGGGATCCGGGAGCACCGGATCTACCGATTGCGGCGGGCTTGACGGGCGGTGCATCATGGGTAGACTGGGCGGAGTCGGCCTGACCGGAGACGACGATGGAGACGATGGGCGCCAGTGAGGCCAAGACGCACTTCTCGGCGGTGTTGGCGGCGCTTGTGCCGCTGTCGACGGCCTCCCACACCACGACGACGGAGGAACGGCTCCAGTTGATCGAGCGGATCAGGTCTTTCGGCCGAGGCCGTTCAGCCGGCGGGCCGATCAAGGCCATGATCGAGGAGGGTCGTCTCTGATGCCGCAGCTCGTGCTTGACGCCTCCATCGCCTTGGCCTGGTGCTTCGGCGATGAAGGCGGCGACCTCTCCGATCGGGCGCTGGACATGCTTGCGGTGGCGCGCGCGGCGGTTCCTCTGGTGTTCATGCTGGAGGTCGGCAACAGCCTGCTCGTCGGAGAGCGGCGGGGACGGCTCACCACCACGCAGACTGCGGCGTTCGTCGAGATGCTCCACGGGCTTCCGGTGGATGTCGACGGAGCGCCGCCCAACCGTGTGTGCCCGTCGGTGCTGGACCTGGGTCGTCAGTATCGACTGGCCTACTATGACGCCTGCTACCTAGAGCTCGCGCTGCGGCTTGGCCTTCCTCTCGCCACCGACGACCGAGCCCTCCTCCGCGCCATGTCCACAGCCGGCGTGGCGGCGTTCTGACGTGCCCACCGTCTTCCGTCTCGCAGCGGTCCTGCTTGCCCTGGCCGCCTCCGCCCAGGAGCCTGCCATGCCCACTTTCCGCGCCGGCTCGCTGGCCCTCACCCTCGGCCCCGACGGCTCCGTCCAGCGCCTCACCGACACCCTCCACCAGCGCGAATGCCTCCCGCCCGGCGCGCACCCGCCCCTGCTCGCTATCGCCCTCCCCGGCCGCGAGCTCGGGCCGACCGCGCTGGTCGACCGCGGCAACGGCAAGCTCGAGCTGGCCTACGGTGACTCCGGCGTCACGCTCCACGTCACCGTCACCGAGAAGCCGACCCACCTCACCTTCGAGCTGACCGAGGTCGCCGGCCCCACGCCGGTGCGGGTGATCTGGGGGCCGCTCCCCACGGTCATTACGGAGACCGTCGGCGGTGTGGTGGGTGTGGTGCGCGACCGCGACTTCGCCCTCGGGATCCAGGCCCTCAACGTCCAGACCGTCGCCGGGGCCGACCGGGCGGGCGAGGTGAGCCGCCTGTTCGGCCTCGCCACCGAGCACGAAGGCGGCGTGCGCGGCTCGCGGATCGCCCTCTTCGGCTGCGCCGAGCCCGACGCGCTGGCGACGATCGGCGCCATCGAGGTGGCCGAAGGGCTGCCGCACCCCATGCTCGACGGCGTCTGGGGCAAAGTCTCGCCCACGGCGCACCTATCGTACCTCATCACGTGGGACTTCGGTGCGAACGGCGAGGCGCTCGACGAGCTGCTCGACACCTGCCGCCGCGCCGGCCTCCGCTACCTCTACCACGGAGGGCCGTTCCGCACTTGGGGCCACTTCCAGCTCGACCCGCGGCAGTTTCCCCGGGGCGATGAGAGCCTCAAGGAGTACGCCGACCGCGCCGCCCGCCAGGGCGTCCGGGTCGGAGTGCACACACTGACCGCCTTCATCACCACCAACGACCCGTACGTCACCCCCGTCCCCGACCCGCGCCTGGCGCGCTGGGGCACGAGCACCTTGACCGCCGCCGTGGACGCCGCCGCGAATCAGATCCCCGTCGCCGACGGCGGCGCGTTCGGGCAGCGAGGCACGCTCTCCACGGTGATCCTGGGGCAGGAGCTGGTGCGCTTCGGACGGCTCAGCGACGGCCTGCCGTGGCGGCTCCTCGACTGCGAGCGCGGTGCCTTCGGCACCACGGCCGCCGCGCACGACGCCGGCGCCGACATCGGCATGCTCGCCGACCACGCCTATCGCACCTTCTACCCCGGTATCGACAACGGCATGATGGACGAGATGACCGACCGGCTGGTGGAGCTGGTCAACCGCACCGGCGTCCGACAGATCTCGTTCGACGGGCTGGAGGGGCTGAGCACCTACGGCTACCCCGGCGACTACACCCGCAACCGCTTCGTCACGCAGTGCTTCAGCCGCTGGCAGCCGGAGGTGATCAGCGACGCCAGCAACCTGCTCCACTTCCTCTGGCACGTCCACACCCGCATGAACTGGGGCGAGCTGGGCCAATCCGAGAAGCTCGACGTGGACAACTACCGGCTCAACAACTGCCGGTTCTTCGAAGACAACCTGTTCCCGTGCGCCATGGGCTGGTGGCGGCTGAACCTGGGTGCGCTCGACTGGGAGGCCACCCGGCCCGAGGATGTGGAGTACCTCCTCGCCAAGGCCGCCGGGTTCAACGCCACGCACGGCATGGAGACCCACCCCTCGGTGATCAACGCCCATGGCTACGGCGACGAGTTCCTCCGCATGGTCAAGGACTGGGACCAGGCGAAGTACGAGGGCGCCTTCAGTGCCGAGCAGCGGACCCGTCTCCGAGAGAAGGGCCGCGACTTCCACCTGGAGGCCGCCGGCGAGCGTCGCTGGCGGCTGCGCGAGGTGCGCTACACGCCTTTCTACTGGACCTGCTCCGGCGAGGGGCGGGCACAGCCGGCGGACCCCGGCACCCAGCTCTTGAGCTTCACCTCCCACGACGAGGGTCGGCCCGGCCTGCGCTGCCCGGTGGACAACCCGTTTGCCGCGCAGCCTTTGCGCTTCGAGCTGCGCGTGGTCACCAGCTTCGACCCGGCGGACCCGGGCAACCTGGCACTTGACACGCCGCCCGCGGCTGCCTTCGCGCGGAGCTCGGGGCTGGTCGATCCGTCGCCGCCGATTGCAGCCTCCGCCGGCACGGTGCACGGCTTGCCGGGGTACGAGCTGAGGGCGCGGCACGACGGGCCGGGCGCTTCGCGCTCGACGCGGGTGGTGGCGCCGTTCGCCCAGCCGTTGGACTTGAGCCGGCATCGCGGGCTGGGAGCCTGGGTGCGCGGCGACGGCGGCGGGGAGCTGCTCTTCCTGGAGTTGACCAGTGGCGATGCGGTGCGGCAGTACTACGTGCCGGTGGACTTCACGGGCGAGCGCTGGGTGGAGTTCCCGCTCGGCGAGGCGTGCTGCCTGCGCTACTGGCACTATCAGCCGTGGGACTATTTCGCGGCCTGGTGGGTGGCGCTGAAGGGCTTCGACTACCACCATGTGACGCGCCTGGCGCTGGGCTTCAGCCGGCTGCCGGCCGGGAAGGACGTGAGCTGCGCGGTGGCCGGGATCCGGGCGCTCCGGGAGCTGGGCGTTGGAGTGTCGGAGCTGGCGCTCGAGCTGGCCGGGCGGAAGCTGACCGTGGCCGACACAATCCCGACGGGTCACTACCTGATCGGCCTGGGCGAGACCGCTGAGCTGCGCGACAGCGCGCTCCGACTGGTGCGGCCGGTCGAGCTCCGGGGCGGCCACGTCACGGTGCCCGCGGGCAAGAGCGAAGTCGCGCTGAGCTACCGCGGGACGGGCGGCCCGGCGCCGTGGGTGCGGATGGAGGTGCGGTGCGAAGGCCCGGATGAGGACGCGCGGGCGGCGGAGACCGACCGGTAGCTGCCGTGTGGCACGGGCAGTCTGCTGCCCGTGTCCTGCTGCGGGTGAGTCGACGCGCCGGGCTGGTTGACGGCGACACGGGCAGCGGCCCGCCCGTGCCACACCGCCAGGCACGGCGACTGGTGCAGACGGGCGACCTGCCGGTCGCCCCTACCGGGGCAGCGCGCCCAGTCTGACGTCTGGAACCTCGCCCTGCGGATAGCAGCCCATCGCGAACGCCGGGTGGTCGGCCGGGAGGCGGAGGTCGAGGCTCGGCCAGTCGGCAAACGGCGCCTCGGTAACCCGGCTGCCGGACTCCAGCCCGAGCGTGCGGATCACCTCGTCCAGCCGCTCGAAATACGCCGGGTCGCGCCACGCACAGCCCCACTGCAACAGCCGCGCGCCCGGCTTCAGCGCGAACAGGTTGTCTGCCAGGTCGAGCTTGAGGCGCTCGAGCGAGAGCCCCTTCGGCCGCTCCGGGAGGCGGTCGATGTCGGTGCCGGGCGGCGGCTCGACCCACGCGTCGGGCGCCTTCCTCAGCTTCGCCGCCTGCATCGCCGCCGGCCAGTGCGAGGCGTCCAGCACGTCGAACCAGCCCGCCGTCTGCACGTCGCGGTTGTAGGCGATCAGGTTGTGCCGCACGGTCTGGTCGTGGTTCCACACGGCGACACCCTTGTCCCGCGCGTCGATCCGCGGCGTGCTGCGGCCCTGCTCGCGGAACTGGAAGCCCTCCTTGTTGCCCACCAGCAAGTTGCGCTCGATCACGCAGTGCGGCGAGCTGGACAGCGAGATGCCGCCGTTCGCGCCCCACGCGCCGAAGCCGGTCGCCAGCCCGTTCCCCACGATCACGTTGTCGTGCGCATGCAGCCCGTAGCTGATCTCGTAGAAGATGCCCGAGTCGTCGTTGTCGATGATCAGGCAGTTGCGGACCTCGCAGTTCTCGTTGCCGATGTCGAACCACACGCCAGTGCCGTGGTTGCGCCGGAAGATGCAGTGGTCGAGCACCGCGCGGCGGCAGAAGCAGAGCTTGTCGCCGCCGGCCTCCCAGCCGCGCGAGTAGTTCTTGACGTTGTTGTTCTCGATCACGCACTCGGTGACCAACAGATTGCTGGCGCCCGCGCTGAACCCGAGCTGCCCATTGTCGCGAATCACGCAGCGCCGCGCGACCGCGCCGTCGCCGCCGAAGGTGATCCCCGAGCCGTTCATCTGCTCCACGATGCAGTCTTCGAGCCGGTCGTGGTCGCCGGTGATCTCCACCGCGCCGTGCTGCGCCATGCTGGCGGCGTAGCGGAACCGGATCCCGCGGGTAACCACCCACTTGCCGGTGCAGCGCCAGATGCCCATCCGCGTGCTGGCCTCCACCAGCGCATCGGACTTGGACAGGTCGGCGTTGCTGCGGTCCCAGACGTAGAGCCGTTTGCCCGGCTCGTCGACGAAGAACGTGCCGCGCGCCATCTGGTCGCGGGCCAGCACGCCGAGGAGCGGGTAGCGGCCGATGAAGACCTGCTCGACGCGGCCGATCGCGGCGTGGTAGTCGTCGTCGGGGTGCGCGCGGCGCTGGGTCCAGCCGAGGAAGACGTGCGGCCAGGGCGTGCTGTAGACGTTGGCCGGTCCGTCCTCGCGCCGCCAGTCGGTGAGGACGTCGGCGCCGGTGACCGTCACCTCGGCGCCGGGATCGGCGGCGAAGGTGATGGGCTGCCCCTCCGACCCGGACGCTTCGATCACCACGGCCTCGCGGTAGACGCCGGTGCCGATCAGGACGGTGTCGCCCGCCTGCACCACCTTGGCCGCGGCGGAGATGGTCTTGAACGGCGCCTCGGCGGTGCCGGCATTGCCGTCGGCGGCGCCCGGCTGGCCCTGCGCCACCAGGTACACCTTGCCCTGGGCGGCCAGAGCCGCCGTCAGGACCAGCACGACCAGTGCCAGGGGTCTCATCGCATCGTCCCCACCACCACCGATCCGGATCACCGCTCGCCATTCAGAGGCTGTCTTGGGGCGCCACTCCGGCCCCCTCTCCCAGAGGGAGAGGGGGCCGGAGTGGCCAGCGCAACCAGGCAACCTCCCACCGCCTACTGCCACCCGCCCACCTGCCACATCTCCCCTGCCGGCCCGATGGTGAACGGGGCCTGCCCGTCGTTGTCGGTGGCGAGCACGAGCCGGGCCTCCATCAGGCCGTTGATCACGCGCGCGGTCTCGTGGACCTGCAGACCGGGCGAGTAGATCAGGTCGATGTCGCGGTCCGGGATGTGGTCGTCGCCTTCGGCCGCGCGGTGGGCCACGTAGGCCACCACCAACTCCTCGCGCGGCGCCAGGCGGGAGGTCATGACCGTCGACCAGGTGCGGTAAGGCCGGCCTTCGCCCACGGAGTTGCGCCGCAGCTCGAGCAGCGCCGGCCAGACGTCGTTGCGCAGCAGGTCGAGCCGCTCGGGGAGCTGCAGGTCGGCGGCATCGGCGGCGAGGGCGCGATGCAGCAGCGCCAGCCATTCGGGCTCGGCGAGTGAGCCGGCGGGGACGTCGTCGCGCCCGAACGCCGGCGGGAGCGGCTCGTGCGGGAAGGGGAGCACCGGCGCCAGGCGGTCGAGCCAGGCCCGGGTGAGGTACCACGGCTCGCCGTTGTTGAAGTCGGAGGCGCCGACGTAGCCGGCGGTGCAGAGCTTGCGCACCTCGGCAGACGTCTCCTGGAAGTCGAGCCCCGGGCTGTAGACCAGGTCGATCTCTTTGTCCAGGATGCGGCAGTCGCCGCCGGCCTGGCGGGCGGTCATGAAGAGGAGCAGGAACTCGTCCTCCGCGCTGAGCTCCGCCGGCCGGGGGAACGACAGGTAGCGCTCGCCGTCGAGCACCGAATCCTCGCGCAAGGTGAGCAGCCTGGGCCACGCCACCCGGCGCATCTGCTCCACCCGCGAGGTCTCCTCGACGTTGCCGCAGAGCGAATTGAAGGCGTCCACCACCAGCCGGAACCAGGCCGGCTCGGCGACTGGCGCCTCCGGGATCGAGTCCACGTCGAACTCGACGTCGGGCGCGGAGAACGTGCTCGTCGACCCGCCCTCCTCGCTCCGACCGAAGGCCACCTGTCGCAGCTCGCGGCCCTTCTCGTAGGCCACCTTGAGCACGAAGTGGAAGATGCGGAGGAACTGGCTGCGCGTCAGCGTGCCGTCTTCCACGGGCACGAAATGCGACACGTCGACCTCGCCGTCGGTCTCGTCGCAGCCGAACAGGCCCACCTTGACGTGGTAGTTGTGGTTGGCCAGAAACGCCAGGCAGGCCTCGCGGTTGGGTGCGTCGGCGAGGTTGAAGACCTGCGGCACGCGGATGCTCACGGCCTTGCCGTCTTCCATGACGTTGACCACCGCGGTCATGTCGGGAAAGGGCACCATGACGTAGTCATTGCTGCGCCCCACCGCGTACTGAAGGCCTTCGGTGTCGAGATACCCGCAGATGGTTTGAAGCGAGATGGGCATGGATCGGCGCTCTGCGCCACCGCTCGGGTGGTCCGGCGATGGTTCGACGCGGACCGGGCGGCTACCTCCCTCCCACGTCGAAGAGCGCCGCGCGCACCCGCCGCGAGACCCGCCCGCCGGGGTTCTCACGACAGAATCGCAGCTCGATGGCGCCGGGCTTGTCGAGCTCGATCGGCCCGGCGTAGCGCGGCGAGTCGGGGGTCGGATTGGTGCCGTCGAGAGTGTAGCGGAGCACCGTGCCCTCCGGGGCGTGCAGGGCCACGGCGGTGCCCGCCGCCACGGCGCCGCCGGCCGGCTCGGCACTGGCCTGGTCGGGCCGCAGCGCCTCGTCGCTGTGGAGCGACAGATCGTCGATCAGCACCTCGAACGGCCCGCCGCCGTCGCGGCTGTCGTAGGCCAGCATTACCGCGGCGATCACCTTCCCCGCGTGGTTCCGCCCCAGGTTGACGTCCACCGGCGCCCAGGCGCCGACCTTTGCGCTCATCCCGGCGGCGCGGGCAGCCTGGTTGCCGCGCGTGCTCGCCGGCGAATCGCGCAGCGTGCTGCCGTCCGTGAACACCAGATCCACAAACGTCCGCTGCCCGCGCTCGTTGACCGGGCGAATCCAGTAGCTCAGCCGGCTGTCTTCGTGTACGCCGATGGGACCCTCCAGCGCCCGGCAGTAGACGAAGGCGTAGCTGGCGTCGTCGGCGTTGCCGGCCAGCCTCAAGGCCATCTTGCCGCCGTGAGCGTCGCCGCTCTCCACCGGCCGGCAGAAGATGCCGCTCACCGCCCGGCTGCCGCCGCCCGGTGTCTGCACGGTGTCGTCCGCCGCACGCGGCTCGCCCGCCTCGAACCCGGTGGCCGCCTCGAACTGCTCGGGCTTGAGCGCCGTGGCCGGCCCCTCCAGCCCGCCCGGCGCCGACGCCGAGCTGGCCCGCACGCTCGCCCGCTCGCCGGCTTGGTTGTCCAGCCGGAGGACGCCCGGCCCGAGCGCTGCCACGATGGTGGCCTGCCCACACTCCGGGCCGACGTCGATCGCGGGGCCGAGGTCGCCGGTGAAGTGCGGGCTGACCATCGTGCACCGCCCGCCGCGCAGGTGCACCGGGCCGCTGAGCGAGTTGAACTGCGAGAGGAGCACCTCGCCCTTCCCAGCGATCAGGCCGGTCGTCTTGCCGGCCCAGATCTGCGAGTTGTGGAAGGCCACCTTGCCGGCGAACTTGTCATCCACCACGAACGCCGCCACCGCCTGGTCGCTGAGCGGCACGAGCTGCGCCTCGACGCACACGATCCCTCGCGGCCCGGCGGCCTCGATGAAGGCGGAGCGGCTGACCGTGTCGCTGCCGTGCATCAGCACGCGGGCGTTGGCGCCGCCGCCGTCGTCGCGGAAGGCGATGCCGTCGTAGGCGGCGTAGAGGAAGTTCCCGCGCTGGTGCTCGTTGGCGCAGTTGCCGAACACCAACCCTTCCAGGTGTGCGCGCTGCCACCGGATCACCGTGCCGCCCAGGTCGCCTTCGGTGATCTGCGGCTGGGGCAGGGTGGGATGGACGCGCACCGTGTAGTGCGGGTTGAACTGCACATCTTCCACCCAGCCGTCGCCGGCGCTCTTGCTCACCGCCAGCCCGCGCCGGAGCATGCCGCCGGCCAGGTAGCTGATCGCGTGGCCCGTGCTCGGATGGCTCCAGAAGTCGACCCCCTGCCAGCAGTTGCCGAGGGTCACGTCGACCACCCAGCAGCCCGGACCGAGCCCCTGCACCGCCCAGGGGTAGGCCACCGGCTGCGCCAGGTTCTGCTCGGGCCACCACAGCAGCAGCCCGCGCACCCCGGAGCCGGCCTCAAGCTGCAGGAACGGCGGCCCGTCCTCCTGCCCGCGCCCGGCCAGCGGCAGCAGCACCGAGCCGGCCGACTGCGTGTGGTGCGGCACGTCCCAGATGCCGCGCAGCTCCACGCCACTCGGCACCGTCAGGCTGCCCTGGAAGCGGTACAGTCCGGCCGGGACGTACACGGTGCCGCCGCCCGCCTTGCCCGCCGCGTCGAGCGCCGCCTGGAACGCCGCGGTGTTGTCGCCGGCCTGTGCGTCGGCGCCGTGGTCGGTCACCACGAAGAGCCGGTCGCCCTGCGGCCGCCGCTCGGGCGCCGGGACGTGCGGCGAGATGTCGGGCCGCGCAAACGTCTGCGGCAGGTGGCTGACCATCACGTCGCCGCGGCTCTCGTCCCGGATGTCGGGCCGGCCCTTGAAGCTGCACGCCAGGACCCGCGCGCGGCGGAGCCGGGCGCCGAGGTGTACGGCGCCGCCCTGGCCTTGGAACTCGCAGCCCAGCAGCGAGATCACGCCGTTGTCCGCGTCCACCGCGTCGCCCTGCCAGCCGGTGAAGGTGCAGGTCTGGACGGTGAGCGTGCCGGTGCCCACGAGGCGCGCCGCCGGGCCGGCGGACGAGGCGAGCGTGCAGGTGTTGAGTTGCGCCACGCTGGTGAACGCGTCGCTGCAGAGCACGCCGGCCTCGCTGCCCTCGAAGCGGCAGCCGGTGGCCGAGATGCCGATCCCGTTGAGCTGGTCGAGCCGCAAGCCCACGGCGCCGCCGGTCAGCTCGCAGCCGAACATCACGGCGTTGGTGGTGCCTTGCGCGCCCTGGTGCACCGCCATCCCGGTGTGATAGCCGCTGACGCGGACGTGGTAGACGTACTCCCAGTCGCTGCGGCCCATGTCCACGCCGGTGGCCTCGCGCCGCAGCCACGGCGCGATGTCGGCCTCCGCGGGCGCGCCGGGCAGGCCCGACTGCGCCCACCAGCGCGGGCTGAAGTCGACCTCGGTCAGCCGGCCGATGTCGCTGCACGTGTCGAAGAAGCAGCCGGTCTTCAGCGGCGTGCCGCGCACCTCACGCAGCGTGTGCAGCTCGTTGCCCTCGGGACCCACCGCCACGCCGCGCCAGGGGTTGACGAGGGTCACGTTGGCGATCGTGCAGTTGTCTCCGCCGCCCTGCCACCAGCGGAAGGTCCAGGGGTAGGGCACCGGCGCGTCGGCGCGCTGGTCGGGGTACCAGACTGCCAAGTTGCGCACGCCGCTGCCGCGGTCGAGGGTGATCGCCGCGGGCCCGTCGGCGTTGCCGCGGTCGGCCACGGGGAGGAGCAGCGTGCTCTCGGGGAGGCGGGCCGGATCGTGGTCACCGCGCAGCGTGACGGCCTCTCGGATGGTGATCGGCCGCTCGAGGCGGTACCGGCCGGGCGGGAGGAAGAGTACCGCCCCCCCGGCCGCGGCGGCCTCGTCGATGGCGGCCTGGATG
>JACPDV010000611.1:8864-12621 GCA_016183835.1 Armatimonadota bacterium | reverse complement strand
GTTGAGGAAGAGGGCGTCGGCCTCGTTCTCCAGACGGTGCACTTCCACCAGCTGCTGCTGGATCTTCTTCAGGTTACCCCGCTGGCGCAGGTTGGCGATGGCCCGCTGGATCTGGAGGCACTGAAGCCGGATCAAGTCCGCCAGCGACTTGGCGGCCAGCTTGTCGTGCAGCCACGTGGTGACGGGCAGGCCGGGATGCCAGATCAGGTTGTCGTCGAACGTGGCCTGCCGCGTGTCCCAGCCGGGCGAGCTGCGCCACTGACCGACACGGTAGAGGTCGGTCTTCGGCCCGCCGTAGGCGAAGATGTTGTGCTGGAAGCGGTTCGGCGGCTCCTTCTCGGCGTACTTGCCGTCGCCGTCGGCGAACATGAAGGTGCCGAAGAAGACCATCGAGTCGAACTGGAGCCGCTCGGCGTCGCCCTCGACGAAGAGGTTGTTCTCGAAGGTGTTGCCGCCGCCGAACTGGACGAAGACGCTGGTGCCGCCGCAGCGGGCGACGATGTTGCCGTACACCGTGACCCCGCAGATGCTGCCGTCGAGGTAGATGCCGAAGCTGCAGAAGGGCGACCCGTAGCCCTCGCCCGGGTGCGTGCAGTGCGGGTAGCTGCCGTAGCCGACCGTGTCGAGGAGCCGGTTGAAGCGCAGCGTGTTGCCGCGGTCCACCACCGCCTGGGCCACGTCGTGCTGCCGTAGGGCGATGGCCGCGTTGTCCGCGGTATAGAGCATGGAATTGCGGATGTCGTTGTACTCGGCCAGGTTCTCCCGGCCGTTGATGAAGATCCCGTCGCGCGGCATGTCGCGAAGGTTGTTATGACTGGCAATCTGCCGGCTGCCGACCATTGTGAGGCCGGCGCAGACGCGGTCGTAGGTGCCGGTCTGGGAGAGATGGTTGTTGTCGGCGACGTTGCCCTCGCCGTACAGCGCGATGCCCTCGCCGCCGACCTGCGACACGTCGTTCCCGGCGGCGCGGCAGGCGGTGCAGGGGAAGCCGAACAGCAGCTCGCGGTCACCCGAGTGCACCGGCTTGCGGCCCACGCCGGCCGCTCGCCAGGGCAGCCCCACGCCGCGGACAGCGTTGCGCAGGTAGCCGACGTTGATCCCCACCCCGCCCACGTGGCGCACCGTGCACCCCGTGACCTGGCACTCCCGGGCGCCCTCCAGCGAGATGCCGTCCTGCCGGGCTTCCGTGAGCGTGAAGCCGTGGAATCTGAGGTGTTCGACGGGCTGCTCGGCCGTGCCCGTGACGACGATCAGGTCCTCCACCACGGGCACTGTGACCTGTCCATCGGCCGGCTTCCTGCCGTCCGGCGGCTTGTAGTAGAGCTTGCCCGTGCGCTAGTCGCTGAACCACTCGCCGGGGGCGTCGAGCGCGCCGCGGACGTTCTGGACGAAGTAGCGATTGCCGACGAAGATCTGCCCGGCGACGCTGTAGCGCAGCTTGACCAGGCTGGCTTCGCGGTCGACCGAGGTGATGCGGAGGATGTTGTGGTCCCAGCAGTTGTAGGGGTGGAGGTTGACCTCGGCCTGCGGGAAGTCGCCCCACTGCTCGAACGGGATGCTGCCAGGCTTGTAGAAGAAGCTGTTTTTGCCCTGCGGGGCGGTGTCCTCGACATAGAGCAGGCCGCCCGTGACGGGGTGGGCTGCGTCGAGGTCGGGGAAGCGGGCGAGCGGCTGCCGCTCGCCGCGGTCGAACAGCTCTCTGAAGCGCGGGTCGTCGATCCCTTGCGCCGCCAGGTCGGCGACGAACACTCCACCGGCGTCCGGCTGCCAGCCGTTGACGGGCCGGCTGCCTGTGATGACAGCCTTTTCGCCCGCCGCCGCGCGCCAGGTGATCGGGCAGGTCTCGTTGCCGGAGTCGGCGGGGGTGAAGCGCAGCGACTCGGCGAGCCGCCAGGTGCCGCCGTGGATGGTGACGGTGACGGGCAGAGCGAGCCCGCCGGCCCGGCTGGCGCGGACGGCGTCGCGGGCGTGCTCGAGGGTGGCGAAGGGCCCGTCGGTGCCGGCGGCGTTCGGCGCGGCCAGCCGGCCGGACCAGGTGTCGCGGCCGCTCGGGGCCACGTGGAGGTCGAGCGGCGCGGCGGTCAGGGCGAGGGCGAGGAGGAGGGCTGGCATGCGACGGCTCCGGCGGCGATTGTAGCGGAAGGGGCAGGCCGGCGCGAGTCCGGCGTCTCGGCGGCGCTTCGCCGCAGGACCCCCCGGCAGCGCGTGGAACGCAGCCGCTGGAGCCCGCCATGACCGTGACCATCCGTCGCTATCGCGAGCCCGACCGGGCGCGCCTCCTGGACATCACCGAAGAGGCGTTTCCTGAGGCCAGCCTGGACCGGCTGATCGAGCAGCGCTACGGGGTGTTGAACGACTGCCCCTGGCCGCTCCGCAAACGGGCGCAGGTGGACGCCGACTGCGACGCCAACCCGGACGGCGTGTTCGTGGCGGTCGACGAAACGGGGGCGGTGCTGGGCTACATCACCACCCGCTTGTGGCGCGAGACGCGGGTGGGCTGGATCCCGAACCTGGCGGTGACGCCGGCCTGCCAGGGCCAAGGCATCGGCCGCCGGCTGCTCGAGGCCGCGCTCGACTACTTCCGCGCCGTGGGCATGACCCACGCGAAGATCGAGACGCTGGCGCACAACGCGCGCGGCGAGCACCTCTACACGTCACTCGGCTTCGACGAGCTGGCGCGGCAGATCCACTTCACGATGGTGCTCTGAGCTTCCCTGCCTCCCGCGCCGCACCATAATGACCGGGCACCCAAGGGAGGCACGCATGGCAACGCTCGGCTCGGGCACCCACACCTACGAGGTCGTGGACGGCTGGGGACAACTGCCGGAAGGCATCCGGACCGGTTACACCCACGGCGTCGTCGTCGATCAGCACGATCGCGTCTACATCCACAATCAGAGCAAGGACGCCGTCCTCATTTTCGAGCCCGACGGCACGTTCGTCGGCTCCTGGGGCGAGCAGTTCGCCGGCGGCGCGCACGGAATGTTCCTCGCCCGCGAGAACGGCCACGAGGTGCTCTACCTGTCCGACTACGCCCAGCACGCCGTGGTCAAGACGACCCTCGACGGGCAGGAGATCTGGCGCCGCGGCGTGCCCGACCTGCCGCACGTCTACCCCACCGAGAATCTGTACAAGCCCACCGACGCCTGCGTCGCGCCGAGCACCGGCGACGTGTACGTCTGCGACGGCTACGGCGAGAGCTGGATCCACCAGTACACCCAGTCCGGCGACTACCTCCGCTCGTGGGGCGGCAAGGGCGGCGAGCCCGGCAAGATGCTCTGCCCTCACGGCATCTGGGTCGACACCCGCGGCGCCGAGCCGGTGCTCCTGGCCGCCGACCGCGGCAACAACCGCCTGCAGAGCTTCACCCTCGACGGGCAGCACCTCGGCTTCGTCACCGAGGAGCTGCGCCAGCCGTGTTGCTTCTACCAGTTCGAGGGCGACCTGGTGATCCCCGACCTGCAGTCGCGCGTGACCGTCTTCGACGAGGACAACCGCCTGATCACCCACCTGGGCGACAACCCGAACGGGTGGACCAAGGAGGGCTGGCCGAACCTGCCGCCCGAGGAGTTCGAGGTGGGCCGCTTCAGCTCGCCCCACGCCGCCTGCGTCGATTCGCACGGCGACATCTACGTGGTGGAGTGGACTGTCAACGGCCGGATCACCAAGCTGGCGCGGAAGTAGCTGAGGCCGGCGACGAAGGTGTTGCGTAACGCTGCTCCGGCCCCCTCTCCCGCCGGGAGAGGGCTGGGGTGAG
>JACPDV010000611.1:0-8824 GCA_016183835.1 Armatimonadota bacterium | reverse complement strand
GCTGGGGTGAGGGTCGTTGCGGCTGGCCCTTCCGGTTCTCATTGCCCTCACCCCAACCCTCTCCCGGCGGGAGAGGGGGCCGGAGGGCGGTCTAACCTGAACCTAACACCACAGTGCTACACTCCCGACCGTCCCAGGGAGCCGCACCCCATGGCCGGTGAGACGGTGCTAGTGGTCGAGGACGAGGAAGACATCCGCGAACTGGTCCGCTACACCTTGACCAGCGCGGGCTACCGGGTGTCCGAGGCGGCCAGCGGCGAGGAGGCGCTCCGCCGCGCCCGTGCCAACCCGCCCGACCTGCTGCTCCTCGATCTGCTCCTCCCGGGCCTCCACGGGCTGGATGTCTGCCGCCTCCTCCGCGCCGACGAGAGCGCCCGCGAGGTGCCCATCGTCATGCTCACCGCCCGCGGCGAAGACAGCGACATCGTCGCCGGGCTCGAGGCGGGCGCCGACGACTACATCACCAAGCCCTTCTCCACCAAGGTGCTCACCGCGCGGGTCAAGGCGGTGCTCCGCCGCTCGGGCGAGCAGGTGTTGCCCGAGGGCGAGGCCATCGCCCACGGCAGCCTGAGCATCGACCCGCGGCGGTTCGAAGTGACCGTGGGCGGCGCCCCGTGCGAGCTGACGGCCACCGAGTTCCGCATCCTCCACTACCTGGCGCGGCACCCCGGCTGGGTCTTCACGCGGACGCAGATCGTCGAGGCGGTGCGGGGCGAGGACTACCCGGTGACAGACCGCTCGGTGGACGTGCACATCGTCGGCCTGCGGCGCAAGCTCGGCCGCGCTGCGGAGCGGATCGAGACGGTGCGCGGGGTGGGGTACCGGTACCGGGAGTAGCGACACGCCTGCGGCATGTCCGTCCGCGAGCGCCCTTGGCGTCACCGCGTCAGATCCCCATACGTGCTCGGCCGCCGCTCCGCCGGGTAGAGGCTGCGCCAGATGCCGCCCGCCTCCACCGACAGCCACTTCGTGTAGCGCGCTTCGTCGAGGTTCGCCTCCACCACCACCACGCCGGGCTTGCCCGCCGTGTCGCCCTTCACTTCGCCCCACGGGCTGACGATCAGACTGCGCTGCTCGCTGTAGTTGCTCGCCACGTACCAGATCGAGTTGTCGATGGCCCGCGCGCGCGGCACCACGTCCCAGGCCGCCCCGTTGTACCGGCCGTCGCCCCAGATCGGGGTGAAGATCACCTCCGCGCCGTTGAGCGTCAGCGCGCGGGCCACCTCGGGGAAACTGTTGTCGTAACAGATTTGGATCCCGATCACGCCGAAGTCCGTGGTGAAGACCGGGTAGTCGTCGCCCGGCGACAGCCCGGCCTGCGCCTCGCTCTCGGGCAGGTGGGTCTTGCGGTAGCGGCCGGCCACCTGGCCGTCGCGGCCGATCAGCACCGCTGTGTTGTAGAGCTCCTTGCCCTCGGTCTCATAGATCCCCGCGACGATGTAGACGTGGTGCGCCGCGGCGGCCTTGCCCAGCGCGTCGGTGGTGAGGCCGGGGATGGGCTCGGCCACTTCCGCGTAGGACTTGCCGGTGCCGACCACGGTGATGCCCTCGCCCAGACAGACGATATCGGCGCCCTGCTCCGCCGCCGTGGCCACCCGGGCGGCCCACAGCCCGCGGTTGGCCTCGGGCGTGCTGTTGGCCGGCATGAAGCAGACGGTGGCGAGCTTCACCTTCCGCGGCGGCTGCGGTTCGGCGGCGGTGACACTGACCTCGTCCCACCAGACCGTGCCGGCCGAGCCGCGGAGGCTGAGGAGCAGTTCCACGGAGGCCGTGTTCTGCGGCGCCTGGAGCACGCGCTCGAGTCTGGCCCAGCCGTCCGCGAGCGGGCCGCCCTGGTAGACATAATCCGCCCGCAGGCCCTGTCCCTGAGCGTTCTGCCAGAGGAGCTGGAGGCGGACGGACTCGGCGGGGCGGGCCACGTTGTCGGTGCGGTAAGCGGCAGAGACGCGGTACCAGCCGCCCGAGGTCAACCCCTTGGCCGTGTTGCGCCACAGGCCGTAGGTCCGGCGGCCGAAGCCCACCATCCCCGCCGCGGCCGTCCCGCCGCGGCCGCCGGCGGGATCGCGCAGGATGTTCGGCATCGTCTCATCGCGCGGCGACGACACCACCCACCCGGCGGGCAGCCCGTTGGGCGCCGCCTCCTCGAACCCGCCATTGGGCAGCAGCTCCGCCGGCGCCATCACCGCCCACAGCATCAGCGCGTTCATCCGCGCACCTCCTCCGTCCCCGACCCTGAGATTGTCATGACAATCAAAGGTGCGGCGCCACGCTCAGTCGCCGCGCACCAGCCGTACCGCCAGATCGGCCAGCATGTCCCCCGCCTCGGGCGCCTGGCGGCTCGACATCGTGAAGGTGGTCTCATAGCCGCCCCGCCGGAACGCGTCGCGGTGCGGCACGTAGCCCACCATCCCGTTGGCGTAGGCCACCACCAGCGCGTGCCGCGGGCGGCTCTCTTCCTTGATCCGCAGCCCCAGCTCGACGAAGTACTCGGCCGGCATGCTGACCAGGCTCCACTCGTCGATCGCGTGCACCTGCACCTCGGCCGGCTGCGTGCCGCGCGTGCGGATCCGCTCCAGGAGCTGCGGCATGAGCTTGTCATAGATGGCCGGGTCGACGAACCGCTGCGCGCCGAAGACCGTCCCCGCGACTTCGTCGTCGGTCACCGTGCGGTAGGGCAGGGCGATGCTCTTCGCGCGCGAGGTGAGGCGCACCTCACGCCGCCAGGCCAGATCCTCGATCACGGCCGCGGCGTCGGCGGCCAGGTGCGCGCCACACTCGGCCATCGTCAACGGGCTGTCCGCGGGGTTGCTGAAGTGCATGTTGCCCGCGGCGCCCTGCAGATACATCGCCACCGGCCAGCCGCGCCCGGCCATGTCGGCGGCGAAGACGCCGGGGAACCCCGCCGAGAAGCACCCATCCCCGCCGTGGTGCGTCGGGTGGCAGGCGTAGTTGAGCAGCATGCCGAGCGGTGTGCCGTCGACCGCGCGGACGGCGATCACCGCCACTTCCGGGTCGGTCGGGCCCTCGTTGCAGAGCGCGTTGGGGTCGCGCAGGCTGGCGTGGCAGCGCACCGTGCCGTCGCGCTGCACCACCCGGCGGTTGTGCGCCACGTCGAACTCGTGGGTCCAGCCCATTCCGATCTCGGCCGGCTGCAGCGCGGCCAGCGCCTGCCCGAAGCCCTCCACGATGCGGCGGGTCAGCTCCTCCACGTAGGCGGTGTCGCGAACCACCACGCCGCAGTTGGCCACCGCCGGGCCGGCATGGGTGTGGGTCGCGCTGACCATCACGCCGCCGCCGGCCACGCCGTACTGCGCGGCGATGCGCTGGCGAACGTCGTTGACCTGCGTCCAGCGCACCGAGAGCGTGTCGAGCTGCACGAAGGCGATGGTCTGGCCGCCGGACTCGAGCACGGCGACGCGGGCGTAGAGCGGATCGAGGACCTGCTCGCCGACGACGGCGCGGAGCCAGCCGATGATGTGCGTGCCCAGCGGCGGAGTGATGTCGACCTGCGCGAAGCCGGCGCGGAGAGCCATGGCGGGCCACCTCCGGCGAGTGGATTGGCGATCCCTGCCGTCCTCCCTTCCCGGCTCCCCACACGGGTTGACACGACCGCCACCGTACGTCACCATCCCGCCCCGGCGGGCAGCGGCGGAGCGCCCCCACGGGAAGGAATGATTGTATGGACAAGCTTCGGATCGGCGTGATCGGCGTGGGCGGGCGCGGCGGGCTCGCGCGCAACTGGCATCACCCGGAGGACGGCGGCCGCTCGGTGCTGGTGGCCGGCGCGGACGTGAACGAGGGCTTCCTGGCCAAGTTCGCCGAGGACATCGAAGGCGCGTTCGTCACCACGGACTGTCGCCGGATGCTGGAGCGGCCGGACATCGATGCGGTGGCGGTCACCTCGCCCGACTTCATGCACGAGGAACATGCGGTCGCCGCGCTCGAGGCCGGCAAGCATGTGTTCTGCGAGAAGCCGCTGGCCATCACCATCGCTGGCGCGGACCGGATGCTCCGCACCGCGAAGCAGTGTGGCCGCAAGCTCATGGCCGGCCACAACATGCGCTACATGCACGCCTACCGGGTGATGAAGGAGATCGTCCAGTCGGGCGCCATCGGGCAGATCAAGACCGTCTGGATGCGGCACTTCGTGGGCCTGGGCGGGCACTTCTACTACCACGACTGGCACGCTACGCGCCGCGGCGCCAACACGCTTCTGTTGCAGAAGGGCAGCCACGACATCGACATGATCCACTGGATCTGCGACGCCTACGCCGAGCGCGTGGTGGCGATGGGCGCGCTGAGCTGGTACGGCGGCGACAAGCCCAACGACCTGATCTGCCCCGAGTGCGACATCCAGGATACTTGTCCCGACAGGCAATCTCCCTGGCCGGGCCACGAGAAGTGCGCTTTCCGGCAGGAGGTGGACGTGGAGGACAACAGCCTGGTGATGATGCAGATCGCGGGCGGGATCCAGGCGGCGTATCTGCAGTGCCACTTCTCACCGGAGTACGACCGCAACTACTGCTTCATTGGCACGGAGGGGCGGATGGAGCTGGTGGACGGCGAGGCGCGGGTGCTGGTGAAGACGCGCCGCGGCGTGGAGTGGAAGCAGCTCGCCGATCGCGAGTACCGGGTGAAGCCGGCGGACGGCGGTCACGGTGGGGCGGACCCGCAGATCACGCGCGACTTCCTGGCCTACGTGCTGGACGACGAGGAGCCCATCGCGACGGCGCTGGCGGGCCGCATGGCGGTGGCGGTGGGCTGCCTGGCGGCGGACTCGATGCGGAACGGGAGCCAGCCGTACGACGTGCCGGCGGTGGAGGTGTAAGGGCGCGAGCCGAGCCGGACGCCGGCGGCCGTTGGGCAATGTGGCGACGGGAGGCGGCGGTGTCAGGGAAGAGCTCGGTCACTCGTAGTGGTAGCGCAACTGGGCGATGAGCAGGCCGTCGTCGGTGACCTTGTAGACGAAGCGGTGCTCGTCGGTGATCCGGCGCGACCAGTAGCCGGCGAGAACGTGTCGCAGGGGCTCGGGTTTGCCGATGCCGGCGAACGGGTCGCGCAGCGTCTCGCGGATCAGCTCGTTGATCCGTTTGAGCACCTGCCGGTCGGTGCGCTGCCAGTAGAGGTAGTCTTCCCAGGCCTGCTCACTGAAGGTCAGCGTCATCCACCAGCTCCCGCGCCGTGCCCTGGCCGGCCTCCAGCTCACGGATCGACTGCAGCAGCCGCTGCGCATTGGCCGGGCTGCGGAGGAGATAAGCGGTCTCTTCCAGCGCTTCGTAGTCAGCCAGGGAGAGCATGACGACGGCTTCGGCCTGCTGGCGGGTGATGATCACGGGCGTGCGGTCGGCGCAGACGCGGTCCATGGTCTTGGCCAGGTGCTGGCGGGCGTGGGTGTAGCTGATGGCGTCCATGGCGGGGATCCTGTACGGGTTATTGTACAGAATCCTGACAGCCGGTGCAAGGGTCGTGAGGCGGAGCGGGCTCGATGGGCAGCCGCCACGGCGTCAGGTGCTCCGCCACCTCCGGTGGCAACTCACGCTGCGGCAGGTTGTCCTCGGACCGGAACGGCGGCAGCGTGGGGTCCTTCGCCGCGGCGCGCAGGTACTGCCGCTTGGTGACTTCCTGGTCGTGTACCCAGTAGTTCGGGTAGCCGCGGCGTAGTCGGCCCTCGTAGTTCCATTCCCGCTCGATGCCGTGGAGCTGGCCGTGGTGCCACTGCCGCTCCTCCCACAGGTCGGCGCTGCCGTAGTGGAACCACCACTCGAACCCGTGCGTGTCGCCCTGGAGCAGGCAGTGAGCCTCGGTCAACCGGACCATGCCGTCGCAGTCGTGCTGGTACCAGAGATCCCAGCCGGTGCCGTGGTCCATGGTGTACGTGCCGATGACCTGTCCCTGATCGTTGTACTGCACCGCGGTGCCGTGCGGCAAGCCGTCCTCGTAGGGCTCGACGAAGGTCAGGCAGCCCGGCTCGTACCACTGGTAGTTGCGGCCGTGCGGCCGGCCGTTCCGCAGGGGCATCTCCTCCCCGATCTCGCCCGTCTCGTGAAACGTGCGCCAGCCCACCTCTTCGCCGCCCAGATAGTAGGCGCTCCGGCGTAGCGTCACGGCCTGTGCCATGCCGTCATCCGAGGCGTGGACCACCTGTTCCGCCACGACGACCCGCTCTTCCGCCTCCGCTGGGATGTCGGACTGATAGCGTTCGTCGGTCATCATCCTTCCACCCGCCCATCCACCTCCACCCGCACCTGGTTCTCCGTCACCTTGTGCAGCACCAGCGTGTGCTCACCAAAACGGTACCGGATCTCGTCCTCGTGCCCCAGCCACGGCCACATCTGGTGCAGCACCTCGGGCAGGCCGAAGTCCTCCGTGATGACCCACTTGCCCTTGCCCTCCGGCGTCACCATCACCCCGCCCGCCCACTCGCCCAGCCCCACCCGCCGCGCCAGCGGGCCCCAGGCCACGCACACCGCGCCTTCGCGCACGCAGCGGCGGAGCGCCTCCAGCGTCTCGGGGCTCACCTCGTTGCCGGTCAGATAGAGCAGCGGCACGCCCTGAAGCTGTTCGTACGCCACCCTGTGGTCGTACACCACCACGCCGCTCAGGGGCGTCCAGAAGGCGTGCGCGCCCGACTGCTCCGGCCGGCTCAGCCAGGACAGCGGCAGGCCCTTGCGCGTGGCCCACTCGAAGTTGGCCGGCTGCCGGCTGGGCTTGAACCAGGTGATCCCGTCCAGGCCCGTGCGGCCACAGGTCAGCAGGTTCCAGATCTGGAACCAGGCGGAGGTGTCGGCGTCCGGCTTCAGGTTCTCGGTGCCATACAGCCCGCGGGTGAAGCCGTCCAAGAGGCGCTGCCCGTAGTCGGTGTCGTCGAAGCGGACGATGGCGGTGGTGGGGCGCACGTCGCGAAAGGTCCACGGCCGCGGGTGGGCGGGCAGGTAGTCGTGGGTGAACCAGCGCAGCACCTCGCCGTGCGGGGTGAGCTGGAAGTGCTCGTCGTCGATCAGGTTGACCAGCGAGAAGGGCGTGCCCTGCTTCCCCACGGGCAGCAGGTTGAACCCGGCGCCTTCGAGGTAGACCAGGTCCGCGCCCATCCAGTAGGCCAGCAGCAGGTTGCACTTCAACTCGTCGGGCGAGTGGCCGGGGATCAGGTCGTAGTACCACAGGTCGGCATCCACCCACAGGTCGCGGCCGTACTCCTTCGCCGCGCCCAGGCCGATGGCGAGGCTCACCATCGAGTACATCTCCTTCTGGATCTTGGGGCAGGGCGTGAAGCCGGCGCGCGCGGCGGCGTGGAGGAGCACGGGGAAGACGTGCGTGGCGACCACCGGGCTGCCGAGTGGCGTGAACTTGTCGCGCAGCCGGCCGAAGCCGGCGATGGTCTCCGCCTCGGCTTGGACCAGATCCTTGAACCCGCGGTAGTCGGCCAGCGGCAGCGGCCGGTTGAAGTTGAGCAGGCGGATGTGCTCCAGCTCGTCGAACACCACGCCGCGGAAGCGCCCCTTCCGGCCGGCCTGCGCGGAGGCGGCCACGGCGTCGCGCACGGCGTCGTCCGGCGGGTCGGCCTCGTAGGTGGCGATGGACCAGTCCAGCCCCAGGCGCCCGACCAGGTCGAGCATGGCCGGACCGGTCTCGGCGACGGGACGGTCCTGGCTGTTGACGAAGGTCTTCAGGTAGTAGTTGACATACCCGATGCCCAGGTCCTTGAGCGCCGGCTCGAGGGCGGGGGCCAGGGGCAACTGCACGGGCAGCTCGATGCCGACGGTGAAGGTGGGCGCCTGGGCCGAGGCTGCAGCACCGGCGTACAGAAGGCCCAGCACCAGACACACCACCCGCTTTGTGCTGGTGGAACGCATGCTTGCTCACTCCCGGCCGCCCGCGCCACCCACTCCCACTTCGGTCGGGGATATGAGGTTGCCGTTCACGGCCTGATCAGAACTACCACGTGAAGCCCGTCGCCCGATCTCGCCAGGTCCCTCTCTATCCCTTCTGGGTTCGCGATTCGGTGGTCTGGATCGTAGACGAAACACACCAGCTGCCCGCAGTCCGGATGTGCCTGATAGCGCGCGGTGTCGATGATGAGCTGTTCGCAAAGCTGCCTGCCTCCGAGCCCTGGCCGGGCCATCTTCAACTCGACAACTATGCGTTCGTGTTTCAGCAGGAAGTCCATCCGCGCCGCCGCACCAGCGGAGCTAGGGGTCGGCTCCTCGCGACGGATGTCGTCGAAATGGACATGGAGAAGGGCGTGGAAAAGGTACTGGACGTCGTACTCATCCTGAACGTCCAGGGGCGGTCGGTTGCCGGGTCTGGAGCGAAGCTGGCGTACGACATTGCCGAAGCGGTCGCAGATCGCGCACAGATGCACCAGAGGTTCTGGCACAGCCTCCTTTGGCGTCACGGCGCCAGAGTCGAGCTCCCCTTGAAGCGACTCGAGCATGGTTATCCCCAATTCCACAACGCTCACCCGACCGCTATTGACTTGGCTTTCGAACTCGCGTGTGTAGGTGCTGCCCGCTGGCAGTCGTGTCACGAGAAAGTCGATACACCGTATGCGCCACACGCTGAAGACATTCCAGTCCACCGTCAGGAGCTGGCTGCTCGCGTTTATCGTCGCCGTCCTCGCGAGCTGCTCGCCCTGCTCAATCATCGCTCTGAGCCTATCGGTATCTTCCATCTGCGACTCCGTCCACGCGGGTACCGGCGCCTGGCCCGGCACGCCGAGCGGGCGAACCGTGCCGTCGCGTAGACGACACAAAACCGTCAAGCCCTACGCGCGGAGACTGGCTTAGCGCGGCGCCCCCATGAAACATGGGGGGGTTGGGTGCCCGCG
>JACPDV010000066.1 GCA_016183835.1 Armatimonadota bacterium | reverse complement strand
TGGCGGCGGGCCAGACGCTGGTGCTCTTCGACCAGGACTACCCGGCCTTCGATTCCTCGTGGCTCCCCGGCGGGGTCAAGGGCTCCGACGACGACTTCAACGAGTTCAGGCTTGCGGTCAAGCATCCGCTGCTCGAGGGTCTGCCGCCGGTGGTGCGGGTGACGAAGATCGTCAACGACGCGCTGTCCGGCGGCGACGCGGCCTGGCTGCGGCTGACCGAGCCGTGGGGGCTGTCGGTCCGGAAACACGGGCAGGGCGAGATCATCCTGTGCCAGCTCCGGCTGGAGGAGACCTGGGAGCAGCCGGCGTCGGCGCGGCTGTTGCGGAACCTGCTGGCGTACGCGCGCCGGGGGAGCCGGCTGCCGATGCTGATGCTGGACGAGGGCAACGGCGAGGTGCCGGCGGCGCTGTCGGCGCTGGGGCTGGAGGAGTGGGTGGGGGCAGAGGAGGCGGGGCGGTGAAGGTGCTATGCTGGTTCATACTTTCCTGGACCACCCCACACACCGCGCCTCCTCCCCGGGTGCGAACGCAATCACAGCGGCCCCGGCCCGCGCACCTGGAGCCTGGCGTCCTCGGGCTTCAGCAGCCGCACCTGAACCTTGGGTGAGGTGGCATCCGGGCTGGCGTCGCCGTAGGTGATGCGGGTCAGGCCGCCGCCCTCGATCTGCAGCGGGCGGCCGCTGACCTTGTCGCTCACGTCGAGCCCGTCGGCGGGGAGGTCCGCCGGCACCAGCGACATCGGGCCGTACCACACCTTACCCTTGGACTGGAAGCGATAGAGGTAGATGCGCTCGAGGCTGTCCACGTCGTTGGGCATGGTGAAGGTCTGGTTGGGCTGACCCCAGGCCTCGCCGAAGGCATTGGCGACGAAGCTCTCCATCCACGCCTCGCGGTTGGGCTTGACGGCGCGCAGGACAGCCAGCGAGTTGCCGCCGCCGGCAGCCCTGCCGGAGAGGGTCAGCGTGTACCTTGCGCCGGGCCGGACGTAGCGCTGGATGTAGAACGCAGCGACGCCGTAGCCCTCGGTGAAGCCCTTGTAGCCGGTAGGATCGTCGGGGTCCTTGAGAGCGTCCAGGTTCTCGGGCAGCAGGTTGCTCGGGTACACGCGGGCCTTCAGGTCCGGGGTGATGACGAGGCTCATCCCCGCCCAGATCTCGCCCCCGTACGTCAGCGTGTGCGAGCCATCGGTCAGCGTGGGGTTCCTGATCGGAGCGCCGGTGGCGACGAGCTCGACCGCCGGCTGGAGGCCGCCATAGCGGAACCCGTTCTCGTCCCACGCCGCGCCGCTGCAGGTGACGGGGTGCGCCACGAGCGAGGGGAAGGTGGTCGACGCTGCCGTGGCCGCCGCACCGGGATCGGTGTTGGCACTCGTGGCTGAGACCTGCAGGGCCTTGCCGGACTGGAGCGGCCTGGAGTCCTTGACGGTCAACCACCAGTCCACGATCTTGCGCCCGCCCGCCGGGATGTCGCCGATGGATAGCGCCGTGGCCGCGGTGATGTTCTGGTCGGCGTCGAGGCCGCCGGGCAATGTCAGCCTGACCTTGACCGCACGCGCCACGGCGTCCGCCGGATCGTCGTAGTACGTCGGGTCCTTGGGGTTCTCGATGAGGGCGACGAGGTGGGGGACGGCGCCAGGCTTGAGGTGCTCGAGGTCCACGTCGAGCGACACCCGCAGGTGCAGGTAGCGCTTGACCACGTCGAAGCCGACCTTCTGCTGCCGGGCGATGAGCCGCGAGTGCAGCGCCGCCGCGCTGCGGCCGGTGTTCCACGCGGGGTCTCTGGGCACGCTGGGATCGTCGTTCCACGCGCCCTTGGCCGCGCAAGGGCCCTCGCAGTAGAGGAAGTAGCCGAGGTTCTGCGGGTTCTTCGCCAGCACCATCTGCTCGGCGTCGGCCCACGAGCTCAGCCGCATGAAGCTGGGGTGGGAGAGCTGCGAGAAGTACTGCCAGCCGTGCTGGCGCACGTGGCGCATGTACTTGTCCTCCCAGATCCGGGCGTTGTTGGGGTAGGCCATGATGCCGTCGCACAATCCCGGCTGGATGATGTCGCGGAAGTAGACCGGGTACCCGCCCCACTTCACAAGGTCGAAGCCTCCGGGCAGTGGGTCGGGCAGGTCGTCCAGGGTCGCGAAGTTGGTGTGGTGCCAGTAGATCACGGGCTTGCCGCCCGACTCGGCCTTGATGATCCGGTGGATGGCCGCCATGGACTCGGTGAACTGCTGCCCCAGCCAGCGCTTGGTCTCGGCGTCCCACACCAGCGGCTTGCCGCGGGCCCTTTCGATGGCGGCCTGGTGGATCTGCAGGATCCGGGGCAGCGGGCCGGTGCCGTCGTAGTGCGCCAGCTCGCCGCAGCCCCACCAGCCGGGGATCTCTTCGAGGAACGTGAAGCACACGACGCTGTCCCAGTTGCGGAGGCCCTCCCTCAGGCCGCGCACGGCCGCGTGGGTCTGCTTGTCGATCTCGGCCCGTTTCTCCGGGTACAGCAGGTAATCCAGGCAGGAGGCGGTCGAGGAGTACAGCTCGGGATTGCCCAGCCCGTTGATGGGCCAGACGCGGGCCGAGAACTTCAGCTTCGGGTTGATCTCCAGCAGCCGGTTCATCAGTTTGACGGTGTCCGGGCCGTCCATCTCGACCACCAGCCAGTCCCACCGCGCGAGGTCCAGCTCCCCCAGGGCATCCACGGCGTTCTGTAGATAGGGGGCATAGAAGCCGTTGCCCAGTTGCCAGCCGTGCGATGGCGCGGCCAGGCAGACCGGGCCGGCGGCGACGAACCCGGCGACGACCAGGAGGCGACGAACGAACGCTGGGGCCATGGCAGCTCTCCACGTGGTCGGCTGTGAGCGCGACGATCGCGCTGAGCCTTCGACCCGGCAGCCGGGCAGTCCTCCCGCTCAGCGAAGAGAGCGACGACGGAGGGACCGGGTGGCGCATTCGCCGGCGGAGGTGGATGCGCTGGCCCGCGAGTAACCCGAGAGGAAGGGCCAGCAACCCTAGAGGTGAACTCCTCGGCCGGGCGACGTGCACCTGGCGCGACCGCCGTCACGCCGCCCCACGCGACGGGGAGCCTTCACGATGCAGTCGCGCCTCCACCTGCTCTTCGCCCTTTGCCTGGCCGCCAGCGCCTGGGCCCAGGACCCGGCCGACCTGGACCTGGAGCACAGCGTGGACTCGGCGCTGATCAGCCCGCACACCACATGGGCGCGGCCGTATGTGCGGGGCCGGACCCGCGTCCTGTTCTTCGTGAACGGCCACGGCACCACTCCGCGCGAGGTCATCGAGCTCAAAGAGCGCTTCGATCTCGACGTGCAGATGGCCTTCTGGGCCACCATCATCGACACGCCGAACCAGCACTGGCACGGCGACGACGCCGGCCTTCGCCGCATCGCCCGCCTGCTGGCCGAGAAGTGGGACGCGTTCGTCTTCATGGGCGCCGAGCTGGCGAAGCTGCCGGAGGACCTGCAGTACACGCTCGTCGAGCGGGTCACCAACGGCGCCGGATTGGTCATCGTGGGCGGGCACGATGCGCGCGTGCTGAAGGACAAGAACAAACTCACCGTGCCGGCGTTCCTCGCCGACGTGGCCGGCGCCGAGCCGTATACCGTGAAACAGGGCCGCGGCCTGCGGCTGCCCGCGCCGGCGGCCATGCGCTACGGCCCCGGTTGGGCGGCGGCCTACGACGAGTGGGACATGCGCTTCGGCAAAGCCGTGCTCTGGGCGGCCGGGCGCGAGCCGAAGCTGAGCCTGACCGTCACGGCGCCGCTGGGCGAAGTCGACCGTGCCAACCCTCCCGGCCCCGGCGCCGGCTTGGCCTGGGCCGGGGCGAGGGGCGGCGAGACCGCGAGCCTGACGCTCCGTCGTGATGACGGGATCGCCACGGGCCTGGCTTCGCAGGTGCTGAAGACCCCCTCCGGGAAGCTGGAGGTCCGCCTCCCGCTGGTGCGCAGCGGCAGCTACTACCTGGACGTGATTGTCCGCGACGGCAACCAGGTGGCCGCGTTCGGCAGCGTACCTTTGAAGCTCACCGACGCCCGCCAGGTGACCGCCGTGACCCTCGACCGCGCCTGGGCCGAGATCGGCGAGAGCCTCAGCGGCAAGGTGGAGCTCAGCAAGCCGCCGGCACCGCCCGCCGAGGGCGTGATCGTGCAGGTGTTCGACCGGCGCGGGCGCGAGGTCTACCGCTCGCCGAAGCTAGGCGCGGACGGGAAGTTCTCGGTCAAGGTCGAGCCCTGGTGGCCGATGCTGGCGCGGGTGCAGGCCACGCTGATGGACGGCGCGCAACAAGTCTCGGCGGCGTGGCAGTTCGCCAACGTCGTGAAGCGCGCCCGCGGGCGGTTCAACTTCGTGATGTGGGACTGCCCCGGCGGCAACCTGGGCCCGCTGGGCGAGGAGAGCCTGCGGCGGAGCGGCATCACGGTGCATCTCGGCGGCGGCGCGCCGCCGCTCCAGGTGGCCGCGCAGGACATGGCCTGGATCCCCTACACCACGCACATCGGCAAGGCCTGCGACCCCTGCTGGGCCGACCCGGCGGCGGCGCAGAAGTACGTCGACGACATCGTGGGCAAGCAGGCCGCGGCGCGGCAGCACGGGGTGTTCGTCTACTCGCTGGGCGACGAGATCCTGGTGCGCGGCTCCTGCGCGCAACCTGCGGACCTGGCGGCGTACCGCCAGTACCTGAAGAGCCAGTACGACGACCTCGAGGCGCTCAACGCTTCGTGGGGCACGCACTACACCGGCTTCGAGCAGGTGGAGCTGAGCCAGCCGCAGGATCCCCGGGAATCCGAGGCGCTGCGCGCCGGCAACTTCCCCCGCTGGTACGACCGGCAGGCCTACGAGTCGTCCAACTTCTGCCAGCTCACCGAGCGCTTCGGCCGCGCCTTCCGCGCGCTCGACCCGCAGAGCAAGTGCGGCTTCGAGGGCGCCGGCACCTTCACCGACGGCGACGACCTGGACGGCTTCGTCCGCTCCAACGGCTGGTGGTCGCCCTATCCCGGCACCGCCGACGAGGTGCTGCGCTCGATTGCCCCGCGCGACTTCCCGCACTCCAACTGGATGGGCTACACCCGCGACGCCGACACGCTGCTCGAGAAGTACTGGCGCATGGTCACCCGCGGCTGCGACAGCGTCTTCTGGTGGCGCTGGGACGGGATCGGCCGCTTCCACGGCTGGCTGATGGAGAACCTCGATCCCTATCCCGCCAACCGCGAGCTGCTGCGCGACACGCAGATCGTGCGCGACGGCCTGGGCGACCTGCTGCTCCGCGCGTCGATACAGACCGACCGCATCGGCATCCTCTACTCACAGCCGTCGGCCTACGCCGCGCGGGTGCAGTCCTCGCCGTCGTTCGGCAGCTACGAGAGCGCCCACGCCAGCATCCACGCCGCGCTGCGCGACCTGGGCTGCAACTTCCGCTACTTCACCGACCGCCAGATGCGGCTGGGCGAGGTCGACCTCGACCGCTTCAAGGTCATCCTGCTGCCCCTGACGCAAGCCATGTCGGCCCAGGAGGCCGAGCTGTTCCGCGACTACGTGGCCCGGGGCGGGACGCTGATCGCCGACGTGCGGCCCGCCATCTACGACGGGCACGTCAAGCCGCTGGCCGCCGGGCAGCTCGACGAGGTGTTCGGCATCCGCCGCGCCGGCTTCCCGGAGGCGGTGGTCGCCGACGCCCAGGTGGGCGGGCTGAAGCTGGAGAAGGTCCGCGTCGATCCCGGCGTGCAGGCCGACTCCGCCAAAGGGGCGGGCGCGGCCGGCCCGACGCCGCTCTGGCTGGCCAACCAGAGCGGCAACGGCCGCGCGGTGCTGCTCAACCTGGCCATGTCGAGCTACCCGTCGCTGGGCAGCGAGACCACGCCCGAGCCGGCCGCCGCGACGTTCTCCGCCCTGCTCACCGCGGCCGGGGTGCCGCCCGCCGTCACGCTGACCAACGCCGCGGGCCGGCGCGCGCGGAACGTGGAGATCACCCGCTGGGTCGACGGTCCGGTGGAGATCGTCTCCATCTTCCGCCATGCGGGCTCGCCCGAGGCGGCGAAGCTCACACTGTCGCGGGCGATGTGCGCCTACGACCTCAAAGCCCGGCGGTCCCTCGGCCGGCAGAAGACCATCGCGCTGAAAGTCACGCCCTACCGGGCCAGGTTCTACGCCTTCGCGCCCGAGCCGCTGGGGCCGATGACGCTCAAGGCCGCGCCGGTGGTCGCCCGCGGCGCTGTCAACCACGTGACCATCGCCTCAGCCCTGGCGGACGGCGAGCAGGCGGCCAAGGTGAC
>JACPDV010000600.1 GCA_016183835.1 Armatimonadota bacterium | reverse complement strand
GATCCAGCTGGGTGATGTCCTTCGGGGCGGCATGGGTCTCGAAGGCCGCCGCGGAATCCTCACTATGGAAGTTCGTTGCGTAGGACCGCGATGCGTGCTCGTCAAGCTCTACCCCGCCCAGGCTGTGACAGCCTGCTCGCTGGAACCCGACGGCGATCCCGCCACAACCCCCGAAGAGGTCAAGGAACCGGTGAGGGCTGCCTCCCCTCAGGCGGCGAATCTTCCTTTGGACGGTTGCAGACACCGGCTACACTCACCTCCCCCCAACAGTCCGTGATTATATCACCGCCGAGACCACTTCCGGGTTGACCGTTCCTGCACCACCTCCGCCTTGACTGCCGGGTCGCGGAGCGCTTCGAGGTGCCGGCGTTCGAGATGGCCGTCCAGAGTGAGGGGCTCGACGCTTGCCACCCGCAAGGACGGGCCGGGATCCCAGGACGCCGTTCTTACCGCGGCTTCGACCTGGGTCGCCACTGCCTCAAGCTCCTCGACGACCTCATGCTCCCAGAAGCGCAGCACCTGCCAGCCTTCCGCCTCTAGCCGGAGAGTCTGCCGACGGTCACGCGCGAGGGTGCCGGCTAGCTTGGCAGACCAGAAGTCGGTTCGCGTCCTGGGCCGGACGTAGTGCTCCGGGCACCCATGCCACTGACAGCCGTCGACGTAGACGGCGACCTTGGGCCCGGGGAACACGAGGTCCGGCTTGCCGCAAGGTGTGGAAGCGTGGATGCGGTAACGCAGGCCACGAGCCCATAGCGCGCGGCGGAGGACCATCTCGGGGCCGGTGTCCCTGCCCTTTATGAGGGCCATGTTCTGTGACCGGCTCATCCCCATCCACATGCTCCGCTGCCGGTGTGCGAGCGCCGGGTCCACTGCCGCCAAACCGGCTTGGCGGCGGTCACGGCACCAACTCACCGATCATCCGGATCCACCCGATCCGCAGCGCCACGCCCTCGAACTCCGCCGGGTTGTAGCGGTTCTGCTTCTTCGCCTCTTCGATGGGTACGTTCCGGTTCGGCGCGTCGGGGAGCAACTCCACCGTCACCGTGTGCTCGGCATCGGCTAGTCCGCCCGCCACGTCGATCGCCGCCAGGCGCTGGTAGTAGCTCCACGGGTCCACCTGCTGCCGGATGCCCTTGTCCGCGCCGTCCACCGTCACCCTCGCCCGGCCCGTGTCGGGACCCATCAGGTCGAACAGGCTGGCCGCCGTGCCGCGGAAGCGGAAGGTCAGCTTCGCCCCCGGCGTGTTCGTGTACCAGATCGTGTCGAAGTGGCCGATGAACCGCTGCCGAAGCGGGTCCGTCGCCGGCAGCTCGCGCCATTCGCCGGTCAGCATCGCCGGGGTGATGGCCACCAGGCGGGCGCGCTCCAGGTTGTCCTTGGCCAACGGCTGAGCCGGCTTGTGGGCCACCGGCCGGCCGGCGGCGAGCTGCTTCAGCGCGTCGACGATGGCCTCGGCGTAGATCCGGTCGCCGGCCGGCGAGGGACGGACCCCGTCGCTGGAGAAGCTCTCCTGCCCCGCGCCGGCCGCGCCCTTGAGCTGCAGCTTGCCGCCGCGCGCCAGCTCGGCGACGCGGTAACCCATGTCGACGCTCGCGATACCGTACCGCTCGGCGAGCCACTCGTAGGCGGTGACCACCGGCGGCGAGAGGTCTTCGGCGTAGGCCGGCTCGTTGCCGGCGCGGAAGGCGTAGAGGAAGAGCAGGTCGATGGCCGGATCGACCGCCCGCGTCTGCCGCACGATGGCCTCCACGGCACGGTGGATGTCGCGGCCCGCCGTGGTCTGGTCGTCGCTGGCGAAGTCGACCATCACCAGGTCGGGCCGGCGCTCGAGCACGTCGTGGCGGTAGCGGTAGACGCTGAAGCCCGAGCCGCGAGAGCAGTCGCAGATGCTGGCGTCGATGGCCTCGATGCGGCAGTTCGGGTACGTAGTCTGGAGCCACTTGAGCAGGCCGGCGCGCCAGCCGCTGGCCGGGTGGATGCCGCCGCCGTAGTAGGCGACGCGGACGCCCTGCCCGGCGTTGAGCTTGGCGAAGAAGTTGCCCAGCCCGTCGCGCGGGGTGAAGGCGCGCGCCGGCACGGGCTCGAAGCCGGGCACCTGCCAGGCGGTGGCGATCGGCTCCACCTTGCCGGCGGCGCCGGGCGCTTCGGTCAGCGGCCAGGTGGCGCGCAGGTCGTCGCGGTAGAGGCCGATCTGCTCCACGGGAATGGGCTGGAAGCCGAGCTTGAGCGCGGGCGAGTCGGCCTTCAGGCGGTAGTCATGGCGCGCGGCGTCGACGAACAGCGGGTCGGCGAGGACCGAGTGGGTGTCCTTGCCCAGGGCCTGCCACTGCTGGAAGGTGAGCCGCTCGGCCGGCTGCGGGATGCGCGCCAGGTTGATCTCGAGGCCCACGCCGGGCTCGGCGTAGATCACGTTCCGGTCGAACTCGGTGCCGGCGAACTCAGGCTCCTCGGTGTGCAGGTCGTAGAGCCGCATCGTCTCGGGTGTGCAGCCCCAGACGCGGTGCTCACGGTTCCACTGCGTGCCGGCGGCGGTGTAGTAGATGATGTTGCGGCGGATCTTGAGCCCGGACATCGCCTGCGGGCGGGTGTCCTGGTAGTCGCGCAGGGCGGGGTAGCGGTCGAGGTAGGGGCTGCCCGGCCCGGTGACGGCTTTGAAGCGCTTGTAGACGTCCACCCACTCGCTCCAGTTGGGGTCGAGCCGACCGGCCTGGAAGGCGGGGCAATCGACGAGGATGTTGTTCTCCCACACGTTGTCGCGGCCGCCGTGGTTGTGGAGCCCGCAGATGGGCACCTCGTAGAGAATGTTGCCGTAGACCTGGAAGCCGCTGGTCGGGTCGTCGAGGTAGATGCCCCAGGTGAAGTGCGGGTATTCGAAGCCGACCTTGCCGTTGACCACCGGCTGCCACGAGCTGGCTTTGCCGTAGCCGCCGATGTGGTGCCAGACGTTGTAGCGAATGGTGTTGCCGCGCTGCGTCCAGTCGCGGGGGCAGGAGTAGATGCCGCCCGTGTCGGTGGACTGCAGGTTGGTGTGGTGGATCACGTTGTACTCCAGGACGTTGTCGTTCCCGGAGATGACGATCCCGGCGTGCGGGGTGTCGTGGACGAGGTTGTGGCTGGCGGTGTTGCCCACTCCGCCGAGGTTGATGGCGGTGTTGTAGGTGCGCTGGAAGGCGGCGATGTGGTGGATGTAGCAGTTGTCGACGCGGTGCCCGGCGGGGATCAGGCGGGCGCGGTCGCCGCCCTCGACGCCCACGCCGCCGGCGCCGGTGGCGGTGATGTCGCAGCCCTCCACCGCGCAGGCCCGGCCGCCGCGGACTGAGGCGCCCCAGCCGCCGCAGTTGCGCAGCGTGCAGGCGGCCACGGTGCAGCGGTCGCTGCCGTCGATCACCACCGCCTGCCCGTCGCAACCCTCGAGGGTCAACCCGCGGAGGGTGACATCGTGCGTGCCGCGGAAGGCGATCAGGTCGCCCACCGCCGGGATGGTCACGGCGCGCTGGTCGAGCGGCTCGGGCGGGTAGAAGTAGAGGATCGACTTGTCCGGATCCAGGTACCACTCGCCCGGCGCGTCCAGCTCCTCGAAGTTGCCCTCGATGAAGTAACGGTCGCCGACCTGGAAGCCGTAGTCGAAGCCGCTGTGGCCCTGGTCGGCGAGGGTGATGGTGCGCTGCTCGGGATCGACGCTCTTCACCCGCCCGCGGGCGAAGGCCCAGTCGTAGACCGCGAAGTAGGAGATCCGGCCGTCGGCCGGCCGGGTCCACTTCGAAGGGTCGATCTCGCGCTTGTCGTAGCCGAAGGTACGCTTGTCGCCGTCGGGCACGGCGCCGGTGGCGTGGCCCCAGGCGCCGCCGTGGAGGTCGGCCGGGTCGACGTTCGGGCAGCGCGCGAGCACCATCCGGCGGCCGTTGAAGAAGAGCTGGCCGAAGCTCTTGCCGCCCAGCCCCTGGGCGTTCAGGTCGGCCTGGAAGATGCCGTCGCGGTAGGGCTTGAAGCCGGTCACCACCGGGCCGCCGCAGAGCACCGGCGTCTCGCCCGGCGCGGCGCGCCAGACGATGGGGGCGGCCTCGGTGCCGGCGTCGTCGGGGCCGAAGGTGAGGGTCTCGCCGAGCACGTAGCGCCCACCGTGGAGGAGCACCGTGACGCCCCCGGCGCGCAGCTCGCGCGCGGCGGCCTGCGCGCGGGGGAGGGTGGCCAGGGCGGTGGCGCGGGTGCGGCCGTCGGCCCGATCGTTGCCATCGGGTGCGAGGTGCAGCTCCACCGGCACGGCGAGAAGCAGGGCGGCAAGGGCGGCGGTCATGGGCAACTCCGAGCGACGGTCCATTCGCCGCGAGGACCGGCATCCTTGCCGGACGGGTGCCCGGAGCAAGCGACAGAATGGGAGGGATCCACCTCCGGAATGGAAAGGTGCCAACCATGGAGCTCGGTGCGTTTTCGGTCAGCCTGGCCGTCAAGGACCTCGAGGCGTCGAGGGCCTTCTACGAGAAGCTCGGCTTCGAGGCCTTTTTCGGCGAGGCTGCCCAGAACTGGCTGATCCTGAAGAACGGCAATTGTGTGATCGGCCTGTTCCAGGGGATGTTCGAGAAGAACATCCTTACCTTCAACCCCGGCTGGGACGGCAACGCCCAGGAGCTGCCCGAGTTCACGGACGTCCGCGAGCTGCAGCGCCAGCTCAAGGCGCGAGGTGTGGCGCTGCTGCAGGAGGCGGACGAGACCACCACGGGGCCGGCCAGCCTCTTCGTGGTGGACCCGGACGGCAACCGCCGCGACCAGGCCGCGGCCTGGTCGCGGCAGGGCGGACGGAGGCAGGGCGTGGCCGGAGATCGTAGAGCTCGTCGCGACAGGCACGCGCTCGACGAAAACGGCATGGTGCTGTGCAACCCCCGCGACAGGGAAGCGGCGCACCGGGCCGACGTCGAAGGCATCGCCACCTACGACCGCGCCGCCGTCACGTGCCGGAAGTGCCTGGCGCTGCTGTACGAACGAGACCGGGCGCGGCGGCAGGCGCCGTGATGCGCGGGCAGGCGTGTCAGACCAGGCGCTCAGTCGGGCAGGACCAGGAACGACAGCTCCGGCCCCCGCCACACATCGCGGCCGCCGACATCCACCAGCCGGAGGCCGAGTCTTGCCACGCCGGTGCTGCGCACCGCGAGCCGTACCCGCCGCCCGGCCACGGCCGCCAGCTCCTGCGCGTGGGCGGCCCGGCCGTCGTGCAGGCTGAGCACGAGCCGGTGCCGTGACTGCTCGGCCGGCGCCAGGTTGACCTGCACCGGCACGGCCACCTCGGCGCCCTCGTTGACCAGCCCCGCCACTGCGCCGAGGCTCACCGGCTCGGGCGTCTCCACCGCCAGCGCAACCCGCGCGGGCGGCTCGCCCGCCGGCCCCCAGGCCAGCGCGAGCGGCGCGCTGCCGGGCCGGCGCAGCGCCACCGGCAGCTCCACGGCGCGCTCGGCGCCAGGCGCCAGCTTCACGCTCCGCGGCGCGTCGCCCTCCAGCGCCAGCTCGACCGTGGCGGCGGCAGGGCCACGGTTGCGGAAGGTCGCGCGCACCGTCTGTGCGCCCCAGCGGTCGGGGAGGGTGAGCCCCGTCAGCGCCAGCGGGCCGGTCACGAGGAACGCCAGCCCGAACCGTGCCGGCTCGTGGAACCCACCGTAGGGGCACGACCAGGCCGTGTGGGGCTGCGGGTCGGCGCCGGCGTAGCGGTTGCGGCCGACGTTCAGCGTCAACACCGCCGCGCGGGGCACGCCCGCTCGCGCCAGCTCGGGCCAGGGCAGCGCCAGCTCGGCGGACCAACGCCCGTCGCCGCGGCTCACGGCGGTTTCCAGCCGCGGCTCCCAGGCGGCGCGGTCCTGCCCGGCCTCATCGAGCCGCACGTTGCCGGTGGTGAGGATCACGTGGGCGTAGGGCTGCCGCGCAGCGCCGGCGACGAACAGCTCGACCGAGTCCTCGAGCCACGCGCTGCCGTCGTGCTCGCGCTCGAGCGCTGTGACGTGGGCCAAGTCGGGCTCGGGGCAGTCGAACCCGACGTAGAGCGCCTGCTCGTCGGCCACGATCCGCGCGGAGGTGGCCAGCGGCGACGGCTCGCCCGTGCGGATGTCCGAGAAGCCGCCGAGCCGGGCCGCCTGCCGCCAGCAGGCGTCGTCGAGCCGGCCGTCCACCGTGGGCGGCGCGTCTGGGCCGGCGACCGAGGCCGCCGGGAGCGCGGCGCGCCGGCCGCCGTCGGCCACGCTGACCACCAGGCTGAACGACCGCCCGCGCGCCTCGGCGGGTGCCGCCGCCTGCCCCGCCAACGCCGCCTGCAGGCCGACGATGCGGTCCGCCACCAGGCGCCGCACCTGCTGCAAGCGCCGGGTCTCGAACCCCACCGGGCCCATCGGGTTGACCCACGGCACGCTCGCCGCCGCCGCGTCGAGCGTGGCCCGCGCCTCGGCGCCGGCCTGGCGGACCGCCTCGCGCGGGCTGGCCTGCGCCTCGCCGACCAGGGCGTCGAGGGTGTGGAGGTAGAGGTAGTCGTCGACGCCCTCGCGCAGCGACTCCCAGGCGATGGTGGGCAGCGCGCCCTGGTAGGTGCTCCAATCGTCTGCGCGGGTGAAGTGCGGGTAGGCGGTGGCCTGCTCCTTCGGCTCGGCGGAGTTGGCGCGGCTGCCGTCGAAGTCGTTGAACACGTCCTCGTGCGGGCGGCAGAAGGTCCAGGTGGCCTCCGCCCGGGCGCCGGTCTTCCAGAACAGCAGCCCGGCGCCGTAGCGGTTGTGGAACATGAAGCCTTCCTGCGGGAAGGGGTTCACATATGACCCGGTGCCGTACCACCAGAACTCCGCGCCGGTCTTCTCGCACGCCTCGCGGGCCGCCCGTGCGCTCTGCTCGGCGCTGACCAGGCCGACGACGAAGCACGGCGCCGTCAGGTAGGCCGAGGCCTTCTCGAGGAAGCTGGGGACGTAGAACGTGGCGTAGGTGTGCGCCCCGGCGTCGTGCCAGGCCTGGTAGTCCTGGATGGCGTAGGTGTTGTCGCCGGTGGGCTCGTCGACGCCGTAGTAGTACCACTTGGCGGGCAGGTCGCGGGTGGCCTCGAGCGCGGCCTTGGCCACCGCTTGCACGCCGGCCCTGATCTCCGCCGGCCATTCGCCTTTGTTCAAGTCGGTCTGGAGCCCCAGCGCGTTGCGCACCAGCTCCGGCCCGGCGGAGCCGATCACGTGCGGGCCGTCCATCCCGGCCTGGTGGCACAGCCCGGCGTACTTGAGGTAGGGCGAGGCGTCGAAGGTGACCTTCCCTTCCTTGATCCGTGAGACGTCCGGCGTGCCCATCGGACCCTCGATCAGCCCGTCCATGCCGTGGCGGCGGTAGTCCTTCAGCTCGGCCAGGACCTGTGCGTCGGACATGCCGGACCAGCGACCGGAGTCGCCGTAGAGCAGCCAGGAGCGGTCTTTCGGCCGTTGCAGCGCGAAGGGCAGGAGGTCGATGCTGAGCGGCAGCCGCAGCGCCGGCCGGCCCGCGCCGGCGACGGTGACCGCCGCCTCGTAGCGGCCGGCCTGCGCCCCGACGGGCGCGGTGAGGGTCAGCCAAAAGCCCTGCGTCTGCTCGGCGGCCAGGTCGAACGGCACTTCCTGCAGCACGCCGCGCGCCTGTGGCACCATCTTCCGGCCGTTGGCGCAGGGCAGGAGCAGCTCGGGCGTCAGGTACCACCCGCGCGAGCGCCAGCCCGTGCGCTGCGGCCAGCAGTGCTCGTGGCGGATGTCCACCGTGAGAGGGGCGTCGTTCAGGTCCACCGTCACGGTCAGACCCTCCAGCGCGGCGAGCGAGTAGACGGCGAAGCAGACCGGCTCGTCCTCGCCCGGCGTGAGGAAGGCCGAGAGGCGGTCGACGCGCTCGTCGGGCTTGGGCCGGCGGTAGGTGCGGTAGTCGCCCGGGTCGGGTGACACGTAGGCGAGCAGGCCGGCGGCGGTCTCGGCTGCCGACGGCGCCGGGGCCTCCCAGTCCTGCGCCGGCCGCGACGCCTCGGTGAACGCCGGGCCCGGGTCCACCCGGTCGTAGGTCACCCCACCGAGGGTGACGGGGCCGTCGGCCTGGGCCAGAGCGAGGGTGAGGGAACAGAGCAGGGCGAGCGCGAATGCGTTGCGCATGGGCGGTCTCTCCGCTCACTGACTTCCGCGACCGGCGCGCGTGACCTCCGGTTGCGGCCCGACGTCAGACTGGGGGAGTGATTGGAATCTCGGGAGCCCCCTCCCCTGCGAAGCGGGGGAGGGACGGGGTGGGGGTTTCCGGCCGGTTGGCGGTAGCCGGAGGACCCCCCTCCCGCCTCCCCCCGCTTCGCAGGGGGAG
>JACPDV010000603.1 GCA_016183835.1 Armatimonadota bacterium | reverse complement strand
CAACGTCGGAAGCGCTGGCACCACGGCCGGAGCGGGGTTGTCGTTGCGCGGCACCGCGGGCGGCATCGGCATCGGGCCGGGCACGGCCACCGGCGCGGGCGCCACTTGCGCCGCGGCCGGCTGAGCCGGTGCGGCCGGAGGCGGCGGCTCGAAGCCGGACGGCGGCTGGAACGGGTCGCGCGCAGGCTGGGCCGCCACCGTGGTGGACTCGACCTGGCCGAGCAGCGCGGCCGGCGGCGCGGCCGGCGCCGGCTGCCGCGCGGCCTGCCGCCGATAGGCCAGGTAGCGGTAGCCGCCGACGGAGCCGAGGATAACCACGAGCACCGCCAGCGGGATCACGAACCAGGCGGCGTGGGAGCGCCGGGCCTGTCCGTCACCTTGGCTGTCCATCGCCCCTCCCCGGCCCGCCGCCGCCCGGGCCGCCGAAGCCGCCCCGGCCCTGGCGCTGCTGCTGCTGCTCCGCTTGCTTCGCCTTCTGCTCCGGAGTCAGGATCGCCGACACCTTCTCACCACGCTCCCTGAAGAGCTGCCCCATCTTCTCGCGCTGGGCCTGCTGATCCGGGTCCGGATGGGTGAACAGCTCCTGGAACTTCGGCGCGTACGCCTTGTTGATCGCGGTCACCTCTGCCGTTTGAGCATCGGTCAGCCCGAGCTGTTCCTGCAATCGCTTCGCCTGCTCCTCGGGCGTGCGTGCCCGGCTGCCGCCGAACCCGCCACCCAGGCTGAACCCGCCGCCTGGTCCGCCCAGCCCGCGCGGACCGCCCGGCTGCCGCCCCGGCTGTGACTCCACCCCGGGCTGACCGCGCGGCGCCGCGCCACCGGCCCCGCCCTCGCGCCCCGGCATGCGGAACCCGGGCGGCGGCGGAATGGAGCGTACCGGCCCCGACGCAGGGGGAGGTGTCGCCACCTTCGGCGCCGAAGCCGCCTCCGGCGTGGGGCTCGGCCCCGGCTTCGCCGCCACCGGCGGCGGGATCAGCGCCGGCACGTTGGCCACGGGCGGCGCCGTGGTCGCCGGCGCCGGCGGCGCCACGCCCGGAGCGGGCGCCGGGGCGGGGGACGGAACTGAAGCTCCGCCCGCCGCGGTCAGACCCGGCACCTCGAAACCCACCAGCGCCAGCTCGGCGGTCACCCGTGCCGGCGTCGAGCCGGCCTCGGTCGTGGCGGCCAGACCCTCCAGATCGAACGCCTTCGGCGCCGTCTGCAGCCCGTGAACGAACCCCATCACCCCGAGGAACGGTCCGCCGAGCGCGACCTTCACGTGGTACGGACCGTGCCCGGCCGCTCGACCGTCCGGGGAGACGCCCTTCAGCTCCAGCCCGTTGCCGCGCGCCAGGCCGTCGAGCTGCCCGAGCAGAGTCGGCAGATAGAGCTCGGGGAGCGGCGTCGCCTCGAGCGCCTCCACCTGGGAGGAGAGGGACTGGTGCTCGGCGCGCACGGCCTCCAGCACGGCGGTGGCGGCGCGCCCGGCCTCGATCTGCCGGTAGCTCTGGCGCAGCCCGGCGTCGACGCGGAGGATCTCCCGCGCCGGACGGACCGAGAATCCCACCCCAGCGGCCAGGCAGACGACCGCCCCGCCGACGAGGACCACCGCCAGCCGCGCCACGGGCCACCGATCGAGCTTCATGAGCCGACTCCCGGGTTGTAGGTCGGGAGCGGCACGCGCAGCGCCGCCTGCAGCTCGAAGGTGATCCCGTTCGCCCCGGCGACCGTGGGCCCCGTGCGCACCAGCCGCGGCGTGGCGAGCCAGGGTGACTCGCAGAGCGACTGGAGGTAGCGGCCGACCGCGTCGTGCGACGCCGCGCCGCCCTCCAGGCGCACCGTCTGCCCCTGTCCGGCGGCCGCGGCGGTCACCTCCAGCCGGCTCAGCCACATCTCGGCCGGGAGCCGGTTGCGCAGCTCGCCCAGCAGATCGAGCCAGCGGGCGTCGTTGGCGTGCACGCCGCGGGCGATCTTCGCCGGCGCTGTCAGCCGGGCGATCTCGCTGCGGAGCCGCGCCTCCTCGTCCACCGCGGCCGCGACTTCCTGCGCCCACTGGTTGGCCTGTTGCTCCAGCCGGTGGCGCTGGAGCACCAGCCGCTGGAGCACCAGCGGCGTCGCCACGGCGAGCACCACCGCCACGAGCAGCACCCGCGGCCCCCAGCGCGCCAACCGCATCGCGCGCGGGTCGCGGAAGTGCTCCATGAAGTTGACGCTCTGCGCCATCAGGAGCCCCGTTCCCCCGCGCGCCAGGCCAGTCCCAGGCTGGTGGCGAACAACGGTTGCGCCGCCCGCGTCTCGTCCGGCAGGTCCACCGTGGCCGCCCCGTCCAGCGCGCTGAACACGTCGGCCGCGCGCGCCGGGAGGCCGAGCGACTGCTCGATGGCGTGCACCACCCCGCGGGCCAGCGCGCCGCCGCCGTGGAGGACCACCTCGTCGGCTCCCTCGGCCTGCTCGGAATGCCGCGCGAACGCCTCCGCCAGACTCCCCAACACGGCCTCGACGTAGCCGGACGGCGGCTCGGCGTCGTGCACGTCGGCGTAGGGCTCCGCGTCCACTCGCCCGTTCTCGACCGGGGTCCAGCCCAGCCCGTCCGCCGCGGCGGCGCCGGGCGTGACGATCTCGGACCAGCGCACGTCGCCGTGGTCCATCTGGGTCCAGGTGGTGTGGGTGGCGCCCAGGTCACCGATCAGCAGCCGGCGGGAGGCGGCGCCCGGGTCGTGCGCCACCAGCGCGTGGGCGGCGGCGAACGGCGCGGCGTCGATGCGGGCGGCCCGCAGCCCGGCCAGCTCGAGCGCCTCCACCAGCGCCACCAGGTGGACGCGCCGCACCGCCACCGCCAGCGCGGCCCAAGGGGCATCGTCGCGCGGGCTGAGCGGCGCCTCGCTGACGACCGCCTCGCCGGCGTCGAACGGCAGCTCCGCGCCCCAGTCGGCGGCGAGCGCGGCCGGCGGCGGCCCGAGCGGCTCGTACACCTCGACCGACCGCACGGCCACCGGCGGCCCGCCGACGGCGGTCACCACGCGGCGCGTGCCCAGCTCGAGGGTGGACCAGAACCAGCTCAGGTGCCCGGCGAGCGCGGCCGCGTCGACCAGACAGCCGGAATCGTCGAAGGCGGAGGCGGGGGTGGGGGTGTGCGCGGCGGCCACCACGCGGCAGCTCTGCTGAAGCTGCTCGACCTGGGTCAACTTGATGCTGTGGCGGCCAATGTCCAGACCGACGGGCGGGACGGACGCGCCGCCGAGCCACCTGAGGCGGGGCATAGAATCTACCTGGCGCGGACCGCGAGATGGGCGGAGTATAGCACGCTCGGCGAGCGGGCGTCAAACGCGTGCGGGCCTCGCTCGGGCGGGTATAATGCGGTCGGAGGCGGGCGACCATGTCGAGCGAGCCGGCCAGCTACGAAGCACGTCTGGCGGCCGATCGGAGGTGGGCGTTGGAGGATGCGAGCGAGTACCTGCGCGGCCGGGGCACCGTGCACGAAGCCCTCCGGCGCATCACCACGCGGCTGACGGAGCTCGGCATCCCCTACGCCGTGGTGGGCGGGCTGGCCCTCTTCCAACACGGCTACCGCCGGTTCACCGAGGACATCGACCTGCTCGTGACCGAGGACGGCCTCCGCCGCGCGCACGCCGCCCTCCGCGGTCGCGGCTACCGTCCCCGGCACGAAGGCGCGCGCGCGCTGCGCGACACCTTGAGTGGCGTGGCCATCGAGTTCCTTGTCGCCGGCCAGTTCCCCGGCGACGGCCGGCCGCAGCCGGTGGCGTTTCCGGACCCGGCCGAGTGCAGCACGGTCGTGGACGGCGTCGCTTACCTGAACCTGGACCAGTTGGTCGAGCTCAAACTGGCGTCAGGCCTCTCATCGGCTGGCCGCATACGCGACCTGGCCGACGCCCTGGAGCTGATCCGCACCCTGGACCTGCCCGCAGCGTTCGCTGACCGTCTCGACCCGTCCGTGCGCGACAAGTTCGCCGAGCTTCGCGCCGCGGCGGAGGAGCCCGAGCCCGGCGAGTCCGGGCCGCCGTAACCCCGCCAGGCAGGAAGGCCCGCCGTGTCACGCTGGAACGCGATCTCCCTCATCTTGCTCACGCCGCTCCTCGCCGCCGACTACACCGTCGCCCCGGCCGGCGCCGACACGAACCCCGGCACCGCCGACCAGCCCTTCCGCACGGTCCAGAACGCCGCGGACCTGCTCCAACCCGGCGACACGTGCACCCTCTTCGCCGGCACCTACCGCGAGACCGTGCGGCCGAAAAACAGCGGCGTGACGGACAAGCCCATCACCTTCCGCGCCGCGCCGGGGCAGACCGTCACCCTCAGCGGCGCGGACCCGCTCGGAGCCGCCTGGCAGCCGCACGCGGGGCGCATCTTCCGCGCCGCCACCGACCGGCGCTTCATCCAGCTCTTCGTCGACGGCCGGATGAGGCTCGAAGCCCGCTGGCCCAACTCGCCCCACGACGACCTGATGGCCATGCAGCGCGAGCCCGCCGGCGAGGGCACCGACTACGACCAGCTCTGCGACCCCAAGCTCCCGCCCGGCGACTGGAGCGGCGCGCTCTGCCTGCTCTGGCCCGGCGAGCGGTGGTCCAACTTCACCCGCCGCGTGCTCAACTACCAGCCCGGCAGGAGCTTCCGCTTCGACCGCACCTTCAAGCCCGACAAGGCAGACCCCTACCACACCAGCGACCCCACCAAGCCGCGCGCAGGCAACCCGTACGTGCTCTTCGGCTGCCTCGCCGCCCTCGACAGCCCGGGCGAGTGGTTCCTCGACGAGCCGTCCGGCACCCTCTATCTGATGCCCCCCGGCGCCGAACCTGCGCAGCACCGGATCGAGGTCAAGCAGCGCGACCTGGCCTTCGACCTCCACGGCCTGGGCGGCATCGAGCTGCACGGGCTGCGGATCTTCGCCGCGGCCATCAACATGACCGACGCCCACGACTGCCTGGTGGAGGACTGCCGCCTCCGCTACCCCGATCACTTCCGCGAGATGGACGGCTACCGCGTGCCCGCCACCCACAACGTCGTCACCGGCCGGAACAACGAGTGGCGGCACTGCAGCATCGCCTACAGCGCGAGCACCGCCATCCTCCTCGCCGGGCAGGACAATCGGCTGGTGAACAGCGTCGTCCACGACGGCGACTACCTCGGCACCTACCAGGGCACGGTGGACCTGCGCAACGCCGTGGGCAACGCCGTGCTCGGCTGCACCGTCTGCCGCGGCGGGCGCGACCTGATCCAGCACCACGGCGCCAAGCGCATCCGCATCGAGCACTGCGACCTCTTCCTCGCCTGCATGCTCAACAACGACTCCGGCGCCACCTACGCCTGGGGCACCGACGGCGAGGGCAGCGTGATCGCCTGGAACTGGGTCCACGACAACCAGGGCGACTCGACCAACGGCATCTACCTCGACAACTTCGACCGCAACTTCATCGTCCACCACAACCTGGTGTGGAACAACCAATCCTGCGGTATCGTGCTCAACAGCGATTCACTGGACAACCTGGTGGCCAACAACACGCTGCTGGGCAACGCCTGCACCTTCGGCACCTTCACCTACCACGATCGCGTCTCGACCCAGAAAGGCACCCGGGTGGTGAACAACCTGGTCCTTGGGCGGATGCGGGTCGACGATCCGAGCACCTTCGTGCAGGGCGAGCTGGCGCCGCTGGTGGAGCACAACGCGATGGCCGCCATCGACGCCGACGCCGTGCCCACCGCCGATTCCGCCGCCGTGGACGCGGGCGTGCCGATCCCCGGCATCACCGACGGCTTCCAGGGCAAGGCGCCCGACCTGGGCTGCTACGAGCGCGGCGGCGAGCGCTGGACCGCCGGCGCCGACTGGCAGGACGACCCGCCGCTGCCCGTGCTGCCCCGCGCCCTGGCGTTTCGGCCGGCGCCGCCAGTGGACGCCGAGCAGCGGCCCGGCCGGTCCGGTTGGTCGCGGACGGGCTGGCGGGCAAGCCGGTCCTGCGCGGCGACGGCACCGGCGGGCTGCTCGTGGGCACGCTGCGCGTGGAGCCGGGCGGCTACACGGTGTTCGTGGTGATGCAGGCGCCGGTGGCGGCGGGTCCGAGCTGGCAGCGGGTGATGGGGGTCTGGTCGGGCGAGGGGAACGATTGGGTCAAACCCAACTGGATCCTGATGCGCGCCGGCGGCGCCACGCCGGCGGTGATGCCGCCCGCAGTGATGATGCAGGCGCAGGCGGCCGGCCACGTGCTCGACCGCGTGACGATCTTCGGCGCAGCGCAGAGCCAAGGGCAGTGGCTGGCGGGCGACATCGCCGAGGTGCTGCTCTACGACCGGCGGTTGGGCGATGACGAAGCGGTGGCGGTGGAGCGGTACTTGCGGGGCAAGTGGAAGTTGCCGTAGCGGGCAGTGGGGAGCGTATGGCTGCCTACCCGCCCAACTTGCCGATTGTGCCGGCGAGCAGCTTTGCCAACGACTTCGCGATCTCAGCCAGGAAGACCACCACGGGGGCCAGATGCACGCCAATCCCCCGCCGCGCTGTCGCGACGTCGATAGGCCACACCGGCATCTCCTCGGCGAGCCCGCGCAGCTTCCGGAGCTGATCGAGGGCCTCGACGTCTTCGCGAGAAGGCGCTGACCCGTCCTTCATCGCCACGGTCACACTCTCGAAGCGCCTGCGGTACTCGACCGCCACCTCCTCGATAACCTGTTCGCGCTTGAGCGACATCGCACGGCGGAAGGGTACCAAGGGAAGCAGCGCGACCGGGGGAAGCACAAACAGGACAAGCGCCGCCTGCGCACATGTCTCGTAGAAGAAGAAGCTGGATGAGAACGAGATGCTCAGCTGAGTCACCATGTTGAGCGCCACTATCGCCAGCATGGTGGCGTACCTGAACCATAGGCCACCAAGGGGGGCGAGCCCGGCGCACCGGTCCGGGTGTAGTGCGAGTGGATTGACCCGACACCGGCCGACAACATCGCTGAGGAACGAACTGGTGGTCAGGAATCGGCCGATGAACAGGATCCAGACAAGGCACATGGGGATCTCGGTCAGACAGAAGTACCAACCGGCGGCGGTGCCACGCCCACCCCATCCGGTCCAGTTTACTGCCGCGCCGAAACGAGCCGTGGGGTCAACCGGGTTGTTGTTCAGGATGTAGGCAACGTTGTTCGCCGCCCCGACAAGACCCATCACCAAACCCCATCGAGTCCAGAGCCGGTTGGAGCGCGTGAAGCGCTCTTCCCACTCCGCCTTGACGGATTCGGCCACACCGGCGTCGCAGCTCAGCGCGCCGTTCTGGATCACCCTGGCGAGACGGGCAGGGATCTCGCTACGGTCGGTGCGCAGCAGTACCAGTGCCACGGGGAACGTGAGGAAGTAGATGCACCAAGCGTTCACATCGCCCAGCAGATACAGCCGTTGCGACCCGGGACGCGGCAACAGCGCCCAGCCCGAGAAGAGCGCGGTCAGCAGCAGGATCGGTCCATATGTGACCAGCACCGCCCACACGTAGGTCCCGGCGTACGACCAAGGCGAGGCGTGGCCCCCGGCGCGGTCAGGTGGTTCCGGTGCCGCCTCCCAAACGAGAGAACCTCGCCCCGTGTCGAGCTGGGCGAACACCGCCGCCGGCCCGGCGGAGCCTGCCTCCGCAACGCCCTCGTGCGTCATCTACTCACACCCCTCGCATGCAGCACCATGCCCGCGGCGCATGCCTGTGGCTCACCCGCCTTCACCGAGCTGCTCGCGCTGGCATTCCAGCTCATCGCCTGCCATTGCCAGGCTGGAGCGCGCTCGCTCGAGGTCACCGTCGGCCACCGCGGTGCGCGCGGTATCGAGGTGAGCCTCGACCAGCTCATGCCCCTCCCGCTGCAGCGCGTCCAGCCGGTCCAGCTCGGACAGCAGTCTCTCAATCTCGTCGGGGTCTTCGGCCTCACCTAACACGCCACTCAAAGAGAGCAACGCCACCTGGTGGCTCAGTTCGGCGTGCTCTCGCGCGGTGCGCCGCAGCTTCCATCGCGTCGCCAGATGGGCCAACTGGGCCGCCGCCATGAAGCATCCGAGCGCGATCCCGAACCAACCGAAGGGCATGCTCGCCCCCGCGATGAGCCACGTCCCGACCGCCACAAGCACCGCTGGGAGTGTGAACCGCCGAACCAAGGCATCAAGCCACGTCATCGAGCTGCTCCTTACTACTCCGTTCGCAGCTCGTAGCCCATTTCGCTACGCACGATCGCGACCACGTACTCGGCCATGACCCCCTCTTCGTTGGTGTCCTTGCTCCCCGCACGCTGCCAGGCCACGTCCTCGCCGTTCGGAGTACGCCTGTGGATGCGGAAGCACCAGCTGGCCTGGTTGTCGGCGAACAGGCCCTCCTGGATGGAATGGTTGGTGATCTTGAACCTGATGCGGTTCCTG
>JACPDV010000065.1 GCA_016183835.1 Armatimonadota bacterium | reverse complement strand
TGGAGCCCGATGCTGGGCTCGTCGAGGACGTAGGTCACCCCCACCAGGCCGGCGCCAATCTGGCTGGCCAGCCGGATCCGCTGCCCCTCGCCCCCGGAGAGCGACGGCGCGGGGCGGTCGAGGGTGAGGTAGTGCAGCCCCACGTCGGTGAGGAAGTTGAGCCGCCCGCGGATCTCGCGGACGAGGTCGTCGCCGATCAGCGCGCGGCGGCCCTCGAGGTGGATCCCGTCGAAGAACTCGGCGGCGGCGGCGATGGTCCGGCCGGTCAGCTCGCTCAGGTTGAGCCCGCCGAACTTGACCAGAAGGGCCTCGGGCCGGAGCCGCAGGCCGTGGCAGTCGGGGCAGGTCACCGGCCGGAAGTACATCCCCAGGTTGCGGTTCTCCGTGGCCCCGGCGTGCTCGTGGGCGAAGTGCTGGAAGTAGCCCAGCACGCCGTGGTAGCCGCCCCAGTAGTCGTACCGCGCGCCGCGGCCGCTGACGTAGGTGAACTTGATGCGGTCGGGCGAGCCGTAGAGTACGAGGTCGCGCTGCGCCGGGTCGAGCTGCTCCCACGGCCGGTCGAGGTCGATGCCGTGGTGCCGCGCGAGCCCGTCGAGCACGTGGCGCAGGCGCAGAGTGGCGGGCATGCGGAAGGGGCCGACCGCGCCCTGGTTGATGCTCCTGGCCGGGTCGGGCACGAGCAGCTCGGGGTCGAGCGCGGTGCGCACGCCGAGCCCCTGGCACGCGGTGCACATGCCCTGCACCGAGTTGAAACTGAAGAGCTGCGGCGACGGGTCGACGTAGCTGGTGCCGCAGATGGGGCAGGCCATCTCGCGCGAGAAGAAGATGTCCTCGCCGCCGGTGTCCTGGTCCGCGGGCACCACATTGGCGACGATGGTGCCCTGCCCGTGGGTCAGCGCCAGCTCCACGCTGTCGGCCAGGCGGTTGCGGATGTCGGGCTTGATCACCACCCGGTCGACCACGATCTCCACGTCGTGCCGCCGGTTGCGGTCGAGCTCGGGCGCGGCGGCGAGGTCGTGGATCTCGCCGTCCACCCGGACGCGGACGAAGCCGGCGCGGCGGGCGTCGTCGAAGACGTCGCGGAACTCGCCGCGGCGCTGCCGGGCGAGCGGCGCGAGGAGTTGCACCCGCGAGCGGTCGGGCAGGTCGAGAAGCCGCTCCACGATCTCGCTGCTGGTCTGCCGGCCGACGGGGTGGCCGCAGCACTCGATGGGGCCGAGCCTGGCCCAGAAGACGCGCAAGTAGTCGTAGATCTCGGTGACGGTGGCGACCGTGCTGCGGGGGTTGCTGTCGCCGGCCTTCTGCTGGATGGCGATGGCGGGGGAGAGGCCCTCGATGCGGTCGACGTCGGGCCGGTGGAGCTGCCCCACGAACTGCCGGGCGCCGGTGCTGAGGCTCTCGATGTAGCGCCGCTGCCCCTCGGCGTAGATGGTGTCGAAGGCCAGCGACGACTTGCCCGGGCCGGAGACGCCGGTGAAGACGATCAGCCGATCGCGCGGCAGCTCCAGGCTGACGTTCTGGAGGTTGTGCTCACGCGCACCTTGGATGACGATGCGGGCTTCCGGCATGCAAGACCCTCGCGCGAGCCGTCCGGCGGAACCGTCATTCTACCGCCGGGTTGCGCGGGGGGATTGTAGAACTTATGTTTGTAGGGCGCAAGCGGCTTGGTCCTGGACCCGGCGCACCGTAGCGACACGCCAACGGCGTGTCGATCCGCCGGGGGACCAACCGGGACCTTCGGCGGGACAAGTAGCCGCCTACCAGCCCCGGCGTGCCCGACGACGTTCTTCGCCCTGCCGCGCGGCAGGCCCGGACGCGGCGGCACAGGCTCCTCTCTGCACGCCCCGCGGAACCGTGATCCCGCGAGCCCTGGCGCCGTCGGCGACGGTCGAGGTGCCTCGGCGCAGCGGAAGCCGATGTTGTTGTTGCGGTTGCCCGGCGTGTTGTTGTTCCGGTTCGCCGCCCGCAGGTTGGTGGTGGCGTTGTTCCACGAGCCACCCCGGTTGACACGGCTCCGCCACCGCGCCCGAGGCGAACCGCCGGTAGGGGCGACCTGCCGGTCGCCCGTCCGATTCGCATGGGCGGTTCACCCGACCGCCCAATTCCACACCCGCTCCCGCAACACCTCCGTGTCGGCTTGTCTGGCATGCCCCTCCCACGCCGCCCAGCGGGCCTTGGCCTCCTCGCGGGTCACCAGGCCCGCTCGGCAGCCCCGTACAACCCCGCGGAACCGGCGCCGGAAGCGTATCGGGTTCTCGTTGCGCAGCCGCACGTGCGTCGGCAGCACGCGGTACCCGACCCACGCGCAGCCCCGATGCGGCCGCACGCCCGGTCGCCGTGCCGACGACGACCGTCTCACCCGACACGGTCCGGAGGGCGCACGCCCTGCGCCCCTACCGGTGGTCTGGGTTCTCCTCGTCTTCGGCCCATCGCCAAGGGTTCCCCGCGATGTAGCGGCGCAGCCGTTCCAGCGCCCGCTCGCTGCGGATCACGTGCTCGAAGCAGTTGCGCTGCCACACCGGCTGGCCCGGGGTGCCCCGCAACACGTTCGACTGCGCCGTCACCGCGGCCTTGTACCCGCCGATGATGGCCCCCAACGATCCGGTCCCCGGTCCACGAGGCCGAATGCCCCCGCCACCCGGTAGGGGCGACCTGCTGGTCGCCCGCGCCGCCTCCCCGGCCCCCACCTCGGTCGCCCGCTGCGCCTCCCCGGCCCCCACCTCGGTCGCCCGCTCCGCCTCCGGGGGGCCGTCATCGATGATCAAGATCGCATGCAGATGGTTCGGCATCACCACGAAGGCATCCAGATCCACCCCCGGTCGCATCTCCGCCGTGCGCCGCCACTCCTCCTCGGCGATCCGGCCGAGAGCTGAGAGGGCCACCCCGGTTTCATCGATCTGCCCGAACCAGCAGGCCCGGCCGGCCGTCACGATCGTGACGAAGTACCCGCCCTGGCCGGCGTAATCGTACTCCGGCAGCCGGATCGAGCGGCGGGCGGGGAGCTGTCGTCCGTCATTGCCGTTCACCCTGCCTCGCTCTCGCGGGCGACCGGCAGGTCGCCCCTACCCGCCGCCGATGGCCCACGGCACCACGGAACCGAGATCCTGCGGACCCTGACGCCGAGCGCAACGTCGCGGCCCCCCGGTAGGGGCGACCTGCTGGTCGCCCGCTTCGCCCAAATCGCGTAGAACCCATCGGCGCTCTGACCCGGTCCCGCCGAAACCCGGCGGGCGACCGGCAGGTCGCCCCTACCGGGTTGCCCCGGTTCGAGGTGCCTTGGGCACGCCGCCCGCCGGCCCGGCCGCCCGGAACCCGTTGTTGTCGTTCCTGTTGGTCGGGTCGTTCCTGTTGCGGTTCGCCACGCGAAGGTCCGCCGGATCGTTGTTCCAACTGCCTCCGCGGTTCACGCGAGCGTCCGCCGCCGCCGCCCTTGCCTGCTGCCTTCGCGGCTTACCGCTGCGCTCCTTCTTCACTGCCTGCGCCCTGTCGTTTGATCAAGGGAATAAGTGAAAAAGTATCAATGTTAAGGAGCCTATGGGGCGGACGCCGCCGCCCGGAAGCCCAGGCGGACGACGTGGAGGCCAGGGCCGCCCCTGTCGCGGTTCGCCACGCGAAGGTGCGCCGGACCGCCGCTCCAACTGCCTCCGCGGTCCACGCGAGCGTCACTGTGGGTGTTGTTACCTGGATCTCTCGACGGCATCTTCGCGTACCAGCCTGCATCGTACCAGTCCGCGCACCACTCCCACACGTTCCCCGCCATGTCGAACAGCCCGTACCCGTTCGGCGTGTAGCTGCCCACCGGCTTGGTCCCGACACCGTTGTTCGCCTTGGCCTCGTCGAACTCATTGCCCCACGGGTAGGCCATCCCTTCCAGCTCGCCCCGCGCCGCCTTCTCCCACTGCGCCTCAGTCGGCAGGCTCGCGCCCGCCCAGTCGCAGTACGCCTTCGCGTCGTCCCAGCTCACGTACACCACCGGGTGGCTGTCGTCGCTGTTCCCGCTTGCCATCGGCTTGCCGGCCGCCTGGCAGAACCGCTTGTACTGCCCCACGGTCACCTCGTGCTGGTCGATCCAGAACGCGCTCACGTAGACGCGCTTCTGCGGGTGTTCGTCGTCATCGCCCTGGCCGTCCGGGCTGCCCATCAGGAACTCGCCCGCCGGGATCAGCACCTGCGGCATCCCGTCCTTGGCGCGAACGCGGTACTGCAGGCCCTTGGGCATCTCGTCCCGCCACCTGGCGAGGTAGTCCGGGAGTTGGAACGGGCCGCCCCCCGGCGTTGAAGGGAGGGGCTCGGGGGGGATGGCCGGTGCCACACCCNNTTCGACCACTCCTGCGTCGCCCCCGCCACCAGCTCGACGGTCGCCGCGCGGGACGCGTAGCCGCCCAACTCCACTTCGACCCGGGCCTTGCGGCCCTGGCCCCCCGCCAGCGGCACCGGCAGCGACAACGGCGTGGTGCCCACCACCTGGCCGTCCAGCCGCACCGTGGCCCCCGCCGGCCGGGTCGTCACCTTCAGCGTCGCCGCCAGCGGGATCTCCTCGATCCGGCCCGGCCGGGCCGGCACGCGGAGGAGCACGAAGTCCCCGCCGCCGGACTCGAACCGCGGATTCTGCTGGTGTCGCGTGCGGGCCGACCAGGCGACCACCTCTCTGTCCACGTACGCCGCCAGCCGGCTCAACGGCACGGTGCCGTCGTCGGCCTTGGCTTCCCCGGCCAAACCGCGCAGCAGGTACGTGGTGAACGCCCCGTGGCCTTCCACCGGCCACTCATAAGCCCGCTGCCCCACATCGCAGGCCAGGAGGAGCGCGGCGTCCGGCGCCCGTCCACCCGAGACGATGCAGACGGGCCTCGCGCCTTTGGCGAACCCCTCGTCGAGCGTCGCGTCGGCGTCCGACCGTCCGGCGTTCGGGTCGTTCCGGCAGGCATCGATCACGAACAGCACGTGGGAGCCTTGGAAGCCGCGCAGCGCCTCGTTGACCAGCCGCATCGGCAGCGCGGTGTCTTCCAGCAGCTCGCGGTTGCTGTCCACCGTGAGGAGGTACGGCTGATCGCCCTTTTGCATGCCGTGGCCGGAGAACATGAAGATCAGCGTGTCCCCGGCCACGGCGCTCGCGCCCGCCTGCTGCAGGGCGGCGAGCAGCCTGGCGCGCGTCGGGCGGAGGCGGTAATCGGTCTGATCACTGGTCAGCAGGGCGATGTGCTTGTCGGGCACGCCGGAGCCCCGGAACGCGTCGGCGACGGCACACACGTCGGCCACGGCGTACTTCAGCGGCGAGATGTCCTCGCTGTCGTAGCGGTCCACGCCGGCGCAGACGACGAAGGTCTGGGCGGCGTGGCTCACCCCGGCGAGGAGCACGAAGCAGAGCAACCGACGCATGGCTCGATCTCCCCGGTTGGCCGGAAATGGGGACAGGCCCAGTCCCCATTTCCTCTGGACGACGGCGAGTGTAACGCGCTTGCGTCGGGGGTGCAACGCGGTGGCCAAGACCTCGGACGGCCACGCCGTTGGCGTGGCCCTACGGCCATGGCGGCATGGCGCCGGAGGGTGACCGCGGAGAGGCGGTCGCGGACACTGCCGGTGACTTCGGACCAGAGCAGGTCGATCACCGCCACGCCGGGCGAGCGCGTCGGCCGGTCGCCGTCCGGATCCAGCGGGCCTTCCACGGCTTCGAGGATCTCGAGCACCGTGATGTCGCCCGCCGGCCGCCCGAGCTGGTAGCCGCCCCGGCTGCCGCGCGCCGAGATCACCAGCCCGGCCGCCTTCAGCGGGCGGAGGAGCTGCTCGAGGTACTTCTCGGGGATCTCGTGACGGCCGGCGATCTCGTGGAGCTGGACGCGGCCCTCCCGGGCTTCCACGGCCAGATCGATCACCGCTAGGAGGGCGTACTCGAAGCGTCGCGAGCGCTGCATATTCCCAGTTCCCGACTCGGAATGATGAGAATACTGTGGCGCAGGTGGCCGCGCACGTCAAGCCGGTCAGAACGGGCGCATGTTCTCGGGGATGCCGGCCCAGTCCTTGAGGAAGCTCGCCAGGCCCTCGCGGCTGAGGCTGTGGCCCATCGCCTTGGTCAGCACGGTGTAGGGCAGGGTGGCGATGTCGGCGCCGGCCAGGGCCGAGTCGATGATGTGCAGCGTGGTACGCAGGCTGGCCGAGAGTACCTCGGTCTCGAAGCCGTAGAGCCGCTTGATCTCGCAGAGCTGGCGGACCACCTCCATGCCGTCCTGCCCACCGTCGTCGATGCGGCCGACGAAGGGCGAGACGTAGAAGGCGCCGGCCTTCATGGCGAGCAGCCCCTGCGCGGCGCTGAAGACCAGCGTGACGTTGGTCCGGATGCCCTCGTCCACGCAGCGGCGGACGGCTTTGAGCCCTTCCGCGGTGAAGGGCACCTTGGCCACGATGTTGTCGGCCCAGCTCGTCACCAGCTTCGCCTCGCGCACCATGCCGTCGGCGTCGAGCGAGACGGTTTCGGCGCTGACGGTGCCGCGCTGGCCGACGATCTCGGAGATGGCGCGGAGGTTGGTCTCGAAATCGCGGCCCGCCTTGGCCGCCAGCGTGGGATTGGTGGTGACGCCGTCGAGGATGCCCCAGGCCGCCACTTCCTGGATCTCCTCCAAGACCGCCGTATCGAGAAAGATCTTCATGCTGCACCTCGCCGCCTTGCCGGTGGTGAGCGAACGATACCGGCTCGCCGGGGAAGCGTCAAGAGGCGCGCGAGACCGCTCGGAAAGCGCTCGGATCGCTTGACACGCCACGCCGCATCGAGTACCCTTCACGACCGGCTCGGGCGGTCACTTGCCGCCCAACCCCCATCCCCGCGCCCCCATGGCGACACCGGGGAGATGAGGAAACGTCGACTTGGCTAGCGACAAGAAGAAACATCGCAAGAAGGTCCGCAGACACCTGGCGAAGAAGCGGCGCCGCGCGAACCGCCACAAGGTCCGCCGCTAACCTCGCTCCGCTCAGGCGGCTGCGGCCGCGCAGTGTGCGGTCATGAGGGACGAAGCGTTCACTGACGAGCAGGTCGCCCTCGCTCACCGTCTATACCAGGCCGGGCTCCGCCGTGAGTGGCAGCCCGGCGATCGTCTGGTGGGCGGCGAGCTGCCCGTGCGTGTCGTCTGGGACGTCTCCGTCGAGGGCGACCCCCTCGTCGAAGTGGAGCGCGGCGGCAAAGTCGAAGCCGTCCGTGTGGCGCATCCACGCATCTGGCTCCCCGGCTCCTCCACCGTCCTCGACCTGCTCAACGAGCGCGGCTTCGAGGGCGCCTTGGTGTTCAAGCGCGGCCGCTACGGGCTGCGCTACCGCCGGCTCGACGACGGCGCCGACTACCGGCTGGTCGCCGGCAACGAGCCCCGCACCGTCTGCTACCGGGTGCTCCTCACCGTGCTCGAGGCCGACGGCGCACCGCCCGAAGAGGCCGAGCCGGCCGAGCTCCAGCACCACGCCAAGCGCTAAGCCAGGCTGCCCACCGCCCGCGGGTGGGCCCGGCGGTAGACCTCCTCCAGCCGCTCCTGCCCGACCCGCGTGTAGACCTGCGTGGTGCCGATGTCGGCGTGGCCGAGCATCTCCTGGATCGCCCGCAGATCCGCCCCGTTGGCCAGCAGGTGCGTGGCGAAGCTGTGCCGCAGAGTGTGCGGCCCGACCGGCGGCTCGCGATCTCCCAGCCCAATCGCCTCGGCCAGCCGGCGCACGATCTTGTAGAACTGCACCCGCCCGATCCCCGCGCCCCGCGCGCTGAGGAACAACACGTCGCCACTGTCGCGGGTCTCCCAGGCCGAGCGTGCCTCCGCGACGTAGTGCTGCACCGCCGCCACCGCCGGGCCGCCCACCGGGACGACGCGCTCCTTCCGCCCCTTGCCCATCACCCGCAGGTAGCGCTCCTTGGGCTGCAGGTCGCCCACACGCACGGAGATCAGCTCGCTGACGCGCAGCCCGGCTGCGTACCCCAGCTCCAGCATCGCCGCGTCGCGCAGCCCGCGCCGGCGGTCGTCCTCGTCGCGCGGCGTGAGCGGCTGCGCCGCCGAGATCAGCCGCCCCACCTCGGCCACGCTGAGGAACGGCGGCAGGTGCCGCGGGCTCTGCGGCACCGGGATCCGCTCCGACAGATCCGCCGGCACCAGCTCCTCCTGCTGAAGAAAACAGAAGAAGCGCCGCAGCGCGGTGGCCTTGCGCGCCACGCTGCTTGACCGCAGCCCGCGCGACCAGAGGCCGTTGAGGTAGAGGTCGATGATCTCGAGGTCCACGGCCGCCAGCGACTCGATCCCCGCCTCCGCCGTGAACTCGACGAACTGGCCGAGGTCGGAGTGGTAGGCGGCGATGGTGTTGGCCGTCAGGCCGCGCTCGACGGTGAGCTGGTCGAGGAACTCGAACACGGCCTGCCAGGTGTCCATAGGCGATCGGACAG
>JACPDV010000616.1 GCA_016183835.1 Armatimonadota bacterium | reverse complement strand
GACGGCCGCGACTCCGGCCCGAGCTGTTCGCGGCATTGGGCCAGGCACGTCTCGGCCTCGTCCAGCCGGCCGGCTTCGACCAAGACCCGGCCGAGCAGGACGCGCACCTGGCTGGCCTCGGAGAGCCGCCGCATGGCCTCGAAATTGCGCACGCTGGCGCCGGCGTGGCGCTCGGCCGGCACCAGCTCGCCCATGATCCGATGGCATTCGGCCAGCTTCCGGTTGCAGTGCCCCAAGGCCTGCTGATCGCCCAGCTCGCGGCCGATCAGGATGTCCTGCCGGAAGAGCCCGATGGCCGCGCGGTAGTCGCCTTCGCGTAGCGCCAGCTCCGCGAAGCTGGACTTGGTCTTGCCCAGCTCGAGCTGCATCCCGAGCCGAATGGCCACGTCCTGGGTCTGCTCGAGGCACAGCCGCGCGGTGGACAGGTCGCCGAGGTGGGTGTAAGAGAGCGAGAGGGACCAATAGACATCGTAGCGGCCGGGCTCGTAACCGACGCGCTCGTAGAGGTCGGGGGCCACGTCGAGGTGGTAGACGGCGGCGCTGTAGTCCTGCCGCACCTCGTGGACGATGGCGATCTGCCGATGCCAGGCGGCGAGGGTGATGCCGTGCGTCACGCGGGTGGCGTCGTCCGCTCCGGCGTGGAGGATGTCCAGCGCCTCGTCGAGGCGCTGCCGGCGGAAGAGGAGGAGCCCCAGCGCGGTGCGGGCGGCGATGACCACCAGCGCGCGATCCGGCGAGCGCTCGGGGAGCCTGTCCGCGGCGTCGCGGAGGATGCCGCGGAGGAGCAGGTCGGCCTCGTCGTCGCGGCCGACGTCGGAGTAGATGCGGGCGAGCGCCACGCGGCCGAAGAGCAGCCCCACGTCGTCGCCCAGCTCGCCGGCGGCGCCGATGGCCCGGAGCGCGGCGTCGAGCGCTTCCGGGAAGGCGTGGGAGCGGCGGGCCATCTCGCCGAGGAGCCGCCAGGCGCGGCCGACGCGAGCGCGGAGCGGCGGTTCGTGGCCCTCCACCGCGCAGATGTGGCGGAACCCGGCGGCGGCCTCGGCCCAGCGGCCGAGATGCCACAGGGAATCGGCGCGCAGGAAGGCCAGCTCGCTCAGCGTCTCCGCGTCGAGCTCGGCCGGCGGCACGGCGAGGGCTTCGTCGCAGAGCCGGATCACCTCCGCGTGCCGCGCCTCACGGGCGGCGGCCTGGGCGGCGAAGAGCCGGTCGCCGGCGGTCATGGCGGGGTGCTCAGAACGGCAGGTCGCGCCACTGGAACCGGAGCAGGGCGAGGAACTCGCTCCGGCTGCCGCCCCCCAGGAACCACCGCTCCACGAGCTGCAACTGGTACTCGCCCTGGCGCGACAGGTAGCCGCGGTTGGTCAACCCGATCTCGGCGCTGTCGCGCAGGTCCAGCCCACTCCCGTTGCCCTTGAGGAGTGACCGGAGCTGGTACGACGCGCTCAGGTACGTCGGCCCGATGTGCAGGTACGGCCAGGTGTAGCGGCTGAGGAACTGGTCACCCACGCGCCAGTCGTAGCGCAGCTCGGCCGCCGACGCGAGTTGCTGCGACTTGCTGCGGCTGAAGTCGCGCCCCTCGAAGTAGTAGAGGTTGGCCGCCGTGCCGAGCACCATCCGCGGATTCGGCGCGAAGAGCGACGCGTTCCAGGCGAGGGTGCCGGTGGTGAAGCTGATCTGCGCGCCGAGCGCTCTGAGCGATTGGGTCAGCTTGGCCTCGAGGTGCTGGCTGCCCACGGCGGGGAAGATCTGGTTGCGCTCCCAGCCGATGCTCGGCCCGCACACCACGGCGTGGATCGGCGGCGGCACCAGCACGCCGCCGGCCGTCTTGAAGGGGCTGTGGTCGGCGTACTCGAAGCCGAGCTTGAAGCGGTCCTTGGCGTACGGGTTGCCGAACGAGATGGGCAGCTCCGCCAGCACCTCGGTGCCGATGGAGCTGTCCGCCACCAGCACGCCGCGCTCGGCGCGGACCGGTGGCACGCGCCGGAAGAAGTTGATCGCCGTCCGCCAGGCGGTCTGGTCGTTGCGATACGCCACCTGCCAGCCGAGCCGGTCGCTGCCGAGTCCGTAGCTCGCCTCGGCGCTCACCTCGTGCTGGTGGAGCGGGTCGGTCATGCGCGTGCGCATGCCGATGGTGTCGCCGAGCCCGTCGTCGTCGGTGAAGGGCCGGGTGACATACGGCCGCACGTGGGCGAAGCCGTCGTAGTCGCGCACCGCCGGCGTGTCCGCCGCGGAGCCGGGCCGCCGCCCCGTGGCCGCGGTCGGGTCGGTCGCCACGGCGACGGGGCTCGGCGCGGCCGCCCTCGGCTGCACGGCCGCCGCGTCGGCCGAGGCCAGCTTCACGGTGTTCGGTTCGACGGTGCGGAGGTCGGGCACCGGCACCCCGGCGGTCTCGACGGCCGCCGCTTCGGCGGGCGCTTGCGCCGTGGCGCCGGACAGGTCCACCACCCGCAGTTCGGCGGTGCGGACCTTGTAGAGGCTGACCAGGAGCCCCGTACCGTCGGCGGTGAAGCTGGGGTAGAAGACACCGCCCGTGGTGGCCTCGGTAAGCTGCCGCGGCGCGCCGCCGTCGGGAGCGATGAGGTAGGCGTTGGTGGCGGCGCCGGCGATGCCCTCGGCCTCGGCGGCGACGGCCGCGTCACCGCGGTCGGCGGAGCCGGCGACCGGCCGGTACGAGCTGAAGACGATGCCGCGCGCGCCCCAGGTGGGGTACTGGTCCGGCCAGGCGTCGTGGGTCAGCCGCTCGAAGCCGCTCCCGTCGGCGCGGATCACGGCAATGTCAACGCCCTCCGCGTCGGTCAGGGAGAACGCCAGGCGCGTGCCGTCGGGGCTCCAGGTGGGCGAGAAGCAGTCCCCGGCGAGCTGGTGCGTGACGAACTGCAGGTCGCTGCCGTCGCGGTTCATGACGGCGATCATGGCGTGCTCGCCGCGGTAGGCGGTGACCGCGAGTTGCCGTCCGTCCGGGCTGAACTCGGCCTCGAAGACGCGAGTGCCCCCGGTCTTGAGGCGGCGCGTGCGGCGGCTCTCGAGGTCGTGGAGGAAGACGGCGTCGCGCACGCTGCCGCTGCCGTCGGCGACGCGGCCGACGAAGGCGAGCGTCTGGCTGTCGGGCGACCAGGAGAGGCGCCACGAGTCGTAGAGGTCGAGGTTGCCGGCGACCTTGCGGAGCCGTCCGCCCTCGGCGGGCATCAGGTAGAGCCCGGGAATGGGCTGCTCCCAGTCGGGCACGCCGTAGACCGCCACGAACCGCCCGTCGGGCGACATGCGCCCGCCCAGGGTGGCCTCCAGCGGCGTGTCGAGCAGCCGGCTGTGGCCGTCAAGGGCTACCACCTTGGGGAGCTGGTCGGCGCGCTCGCGTACCTCGGTCAGCCAGACCCGGTAGAAGTGCTCGACGGTCTCGCCGGTGG
>JACPDV010000615.1 GCA_016183835.1 Armatimonadota bacterium | reverse complement strand
CGTTCGCGGTGGCCGGAGGCCCCCCCTCCCGCCTCCCCCCGCTTCGCAGGGGGAGGAGCAGACAAGACTCCCGGCGCCGCCAATCACTCCCCGCGCGGTGCGTCCGTTGACAGCAGTCCACCCGGCGGTTATGCTGGATCGCGTCGCCGTGACGTTCGCGGCGCCGGTGGACGTTGGAGAAGAGCATGTTCGGCGGACCCGAGATGATCTGGATCCTGGTGGTTCTCTTCCTCCTCTTCGGGGCGAAGAAGCTGCCGGAGCTGGCCCGTTCCGCCGGGGAATCGCTGCGCGAGTTCAAGAAGGCCACTCGGGAAGCCGTGGAAGAGGAGAGCCAGCCCGCGGTCGAGACCACCCGCCGCATGGAAGTGGCCGAGACGCAGGCCGAGCAGCCGCCGCAGATGATCCGCTGACCTACCCCGCCCGCGCCGCCGCCACCCACTCGAACCAGCCCCTGAGCGTCTCTGCCGTCGTCGCCTGCACCTCGAACACCGGCACCGTCTCGTTGATCGCCCGCAGGTCCGCGTAGAACCGTTCCCGGTCGAACGACACGTAAGGCAGCAGGTCCACCTTGTTGAGGAGCACGGCGTCCGCCTCGCGCCACAAGCGGGGGTACTTGGCCACCTTGTCCTCGCCCTCGGGCACACTCAGGAGCCCCACCTTCACGTCGTGACCCAGGTCGAACCCCACCGGGCAGACCAGATTGCCCACGTTCTCCACCCACAGCAGCTCGACGCCGGTGAGGTCAAGAGCTTCCAGGGCGTTGGCCACCATCGCCGCATCGAGGTGGCAGCCGCCGTCGGTGTTGACCTGCACCGCGCGGGCGAACGGCGCCAGCCGCTCAGCGTCGCGCGAGGTGGCCAGGTCGCCCACGATCACCGCCTGCCCGATCTCAGCACCGAAGTGCGCCAGAGTGCGCTCGAGCAGCGTCGTCTTTCCGGACCCCGGTGCGCTGATCACGTTGAGCGTGAAGATCCCCGCCGCGTGCAGCCGGGCGCGAATCTGCGCGGCCAGGGCGTCGTTGAGCTTCAGCACATTGTGGACGACGTCGACTCGCAACCGCGCCGCACCGCCGGCAGCGCGCGGCGACCTCGGTCACCTCGATGGACAGGACCGCGCGGTCCGCCGCCGTGCCGGCGGCCACCGCCAGGAACGCCGTCGCCAGGCTCTCGGGGACGATCTGCTGGAGCGCCCCGGCCTGGACCGTGACCGCCGTCACGCGCCCGGCGCCGTGCTCCTCGGCCACCCGCAGCACGGCCGGGAGGATCGCCTCGGCCAGGCTCAGCTCGTGCATACCGGCGCTTCGACCTCGTCCAGCACGGCTCGGACCAGCGCGTCGGCGCGCGTCTGCACCTCGGGCGACAGCCCGGCGGCGAAATCGAACCGCTCGCCGCGAGCGGTGTAGAGCGTGGTGCGCGGCGCGCGGCCGTAGGTGGCCTCGGCCAGCGCCAGGAGCGCTGCCGGGGTCACCACGTGAGTCACCGGGCCGAGCACAGGCCGCGGCTCCACCTCGATCACCGCGATCTCCTCGCCGTCGAGGTGCGCATCCACCAGCAGCAGCCTGTCGGCCGCGGCGACCAGGTCGGCGGTGTCGAGATCGAGCTGCTGGAGCCAGACACAGCGCACGCTGTGCGGCCCGAGGCGGCAGGTGTCGGAACCATCGGCGGCCGGCTCGGAGAGCAGCTCCAGCGGCGGCAAGCCCCAGCGCCGGTGGAGCTGGTCGATCACGTACCAGCCGACGCCGTCGTCCATCCGGCTCGGGTTGCCGTAGCCGATGACCAGGATCGTCATGGGTGCACTATACCACGCGCCGGCGCACGACACGCGCTGGGAGGCCGTTCCGGCCCCCTCTCCCGCCGGGAGAGGGCACCGGAATCGGGCGCAAGCAGCCTACCCGCGCACCGCCCGATCGAGCACCGTCCCGTCCTCCGTCACCACCTCCACCACCATCGGCATCTGCCCGATGGCGTGGGTGGAGCAGCTCAGGCACGGATCGTGCGCGCGGATGGCCATCTCCAGGCGGTTGAGCATGCCCTCGGTGATGGTGTTCCCGCTGAGGAAGGTGTTGGCCACCATCTCCACCGATTTGCACATCGCCGGGTTGTTCTGCCCGGTACTGACGATCAGGTTGACGTTGGTCAGCGCGCCGTTTTCGTCGATGGTGTAGTCGTGCCAGAGGGTCCCGCGCGGGGCCTCGATCACGCCCACGCCGCGCGGCTTCAACCGGCCCGGCGTCGCGGCCATGATGTCGCTGCCGTAGACCTCGTCGCCGCTCAGGATTAGCTGCGCGCGCTCGATGCAGAAGATGGTCTCGATCAGCCGGGCGTAGTGGTAGAAGAGGGTCGCCTCCTGGACGCCGTCGGCATTGCAGAACGACTTCCACTTCTCGAACTCCTCCTGCGCGCGCGGCGTCTTGAGGTAGGACGAGTTGTTCAGCCGCCCCAGTGGGCCGACGCGGTAGCAGCCGTCGGGGTAGCCGGCTTCGAGGTAGTAGGGGAACTTCAGCGTGGTCCACGACTCGACGTGCTCGCCGACGATATCGAGGTACCGCTGCACGTCGTACTGGTCCACCGCCACGCGGCCGCGCGGGTCGGTGAGCCGCCAGTTGCCGTCGTAGAGCTCGAGCGCACCGTGCGGGTCCACCAGGCCGCCGTAGTAGGACGGGAAGACCGCGAAGCGCTTGACCACGTCGAGGTTGTTCTTGACCCAGGCGAGGAGCAGGTCGATGCCGATCAGGACCGTCTCGAGGTGGCGCGGCGCCTCGGCGAGGAGCGCGTTGCCCACGTCGCGGCTGATCCCCGCGGCCATGCCGCCCGGCACGGCCACGTTGGGGTGCACCTTGCGCCCGCCGATGGCGGCGATGATCTCCTGGCCCCACTTGCGAAGCTGCACGGCGCGCACCGCCAGCTCGGGGTTGGCCTGGATCACGCCCACCACGTTGCGGATGGCGGGGTCGGCATCGGGCCCCATGATCAGATCGGGTCCGGCGAGGTGGAAGAAGTGCATCCCATGCGACTGGGTCATCTGCCCCATGTGCATCAACTCGCGGAGCAGATACGCGGTGCTCGTGGGCTTGCTGTCGGCGAGGATGTCGATGGCCTTGGCGCTGGCCAGGTGATGGCTGACGGGGCAGATGCCGCAGATCCGCTCGGTCAGGGTAGGCATCTCGCTGAAGTGCCGGCCCTCGCAGAACTTCTCGAACCCGCGGAACTCGACGACGTGGAAGCGCGCCTGCTGCACCTGACCATCGTCGCCCACGATGCAGGTGATCTTGGCATGGCCCTCGATGCGGGTGACCGGCTCGACCACATAGCGCGTCGGCATGGGTGGCTCCTTGACGTTAGTCGAAGTGCAGCATGTTCTGCGGGATGCCGTCGGGGTGCCGGCCCTGGGCCAGCTCACTGAGGCAGTAGAAGATGGTGTCCGCCGACGGCGGGCAGCCGGGGATGTGGAAGTCGACCTTCACGAAGTCCCGGATGGGCCGCACGGTCTCGAGGAACTTCGGCACCTCGGGATCGTCGGGGATGTGCCCGTCGACGGTGCTGGAGGTCCAGATGTAGGCGTGCTCCATGACCTCGGTGAGCGGGAAGAAGTTGCGCATGAAGGGCACGCAGCCCCAACCCGCGCAGTCGCCGAGACTGATCAGCAGTTTGGACTTGGCCCGCAGCTCCTCGAGGAACTCGATGTTGCTCTCGTTGGTGACCGAACCCTCGACGAGGCCGATGTCGCACTCGGGGAAATGCCCCAGGCGGAAATCCGTGATCGGCGTGGCGCCGATGTCGGCCAGCTTGAGCAGCTCCAGGAGCCGTTCGTCGATGTCGAGGAACGACATATGACAGCCGGAGCAGCCGGCCAGCCAGATCGACTGCACCAGCGGTTTACCCATGAGTCGCCTCCTCTCGGGCGGCGGTCAAGTGCTGCGTCACCTCGGCCAGCACGCGCTCGTCGGCCTGGACTCCGGCCGGCGGCTGCGTGCAGGCCGCAAAGCTCTGGGCCAGGCCCGCCATGTTGACCCACGTGCCGGCTCGCTCGCTCCACTTGAGCGAGGGGAACACGATGTCGGCATGCTCCAGCAGCACGCCCTCGTGGCTGGCCTGGACGATCACCGTGGGCGCGGCCTCGAGTACGCCGTCGAGGTCCACGGGCGGCTCGAACGGGTCGTCCCCGGCGAGCAGCCAGACGACCTCGGCGGCGTCCAGGTCCACCCCGCGGTAGCCCACCTGCTCAGCCCCGGCGGCGTTCGCCTCGATCTGGAAGCCCCGCACCCGGAGCGCGCCGGCCGGGGTGACATGCCCGCTCAGGCGGGCCATGTCCCAGAACAGCTTGAGCACGGCCGGGTCGCCGCCGTGGCTCAACTCGGGGCCGTAGAGGATCACCGGCTTCTTCGCCGCGGCGTACATGTCGGCGGCCCGGATCACGTCGGCCGCATCGATCCCCGCCTCGGCCGCTACGCGGGCCGGCGGCTGGCTGCGCCACCGCTCCTGAGTCTCGCGGTCCACGCGGCGGGAGAGCCGACCCACGTCGAGGAGCTGGCAGAGGAGCCCCAGGATGACCCGGTTCTCCGTGTCCCGCCGCGGCTTGATGGCCAGGTCCGCGATGCTCGCCATCTCGCTCTGCCGGGCGTTGATGACGACGATGGGGCACTGGTCGTGATGCCGCTTGCGGAGCAGCCAGGCGTTGAGCACCTGGTGCGTGCGAGCCGGGTCGAGCCCCACCAGCACCACCAGGTCGGCGTCGTGGATGGCGTCGAAGTCGCACTCGATGTGCTCGCCGTAGAGGTCGAGCGCGGCGCGGCGGGTGTGGCGCGGGGCGCTGCGGAAGGTGTCGACGTTGGGGCAGCCGCAGGTCTCGGCGACGAAGCGGTGGAAGCCGTCGAGCGTCTCCGACGGGAGCCGCCCCGAGCAGAGCCCGGCCACGCGATGCCCGTTGCCGTTCGGGCTGCCGTCGGGCGACATCGCCGCCGCCAGACGCGCCGCGGCCGCGGCCAGCGCCTCGGCCCACTCGACCTCGACCAGCTTGCCGGCCTCGTTGCGCAGGCGCGGCTTGAGCAGCCGGGGCCGGGGCTCCCGGAGCAGTTCGTAGCGCGCGGCGCGGGAGAGCAGCGGGCCGTTCACCGGGGCAGTGTCGGTGCCCTCGATGCGGGCGATCAGCCCGGACTTGAGGACCACGCTCATCGCGCAGCCCATATCGTCGTCGGGGCAGACCGCCGGGCGGCGCTCCAGGTTGTGGTCGCGGCTGAAATAGGGCGCGCGCTTCTCGAACAGCGCTCCGGTGGGACACACGTCCACACATGTGCCACACGAGATGCAGGTGCTCTGCCCCAGCGGCACCCCGAGGTCCGCCACCACCATCTGCTTGGTGCCGCGGAAGCCCAGCTCCAGCGTGCCGACGCCGGCCACCTCGTAGCAGGCGCGGACGCAGCGGCCGCAGAGGATGCAGCGGTTGTGATCCTGGACGAAGAACGGGTTGCTCGTGTCCGGCTCGAGCACCGGGAACAGGTAGGGGTAGCGCGTGTGGGTGATGCCCTCCTGGTAGGCGCGCTGCTGCAGCTCGCA
>JACPDV010000614.1 GCA_016183835.1 Armatimonadota bacterium | reverse complement strand
AGGAGATGTATTATTGCCTGGGCTGCCTGGCCTGCCAGACCGCCTGCCCGGCCGGCGTGCCGTACGGCAAGCTGCTCGAGCAAGCCCGCACGCAGATCGAGGAAAAGCAGCCCGGCAGCTTCGGCGGCCAGGTCGTCAAGAAGTCCGCTTTCTTCGCCTTCGAGCGCGTCGGGCTGCTCCGCTTCGGCGCCGCGCTGATCCGGCTCTACCAGCGCTCGGGCCTGCGCTGGCTGGCGCGGAAGAGCGGTCTGCTGCGCATCCTGCCCAAGCGGATGGGCGAGATGGAGGGGCTCCTGCCCGAGCTGCCAAGCCGCTGGAGCAGTCAGACCATCGCCCGCGAGACGCAGCCGGAGGGCGAGCCGACCGCCCGCGTGGGGATCCTCCTTGGCTGCGTGATGGACGTCTTCTGCGCGCCCGAGAACGAGGCCACTGTGCGCGTGCTCACCCGGCAGGGCAACACGGTGGTGGCGCCCAAGGAGGCCGGCTGCTGCGGCGCGCTCCATGCCCACGCCGGGAACCTGGGCAAGGCGCGCGACCTGGCCAAGCGGGTGATCGAGGTCTTCGAGGCGGCCGAGGTGGACGCCGTGGTGCTCAACTCCGCCGGCTGCGGCGCGGCGATGAAGGACTACGGCCACTGGTTCGAGGAGGATCCCGAGTGGGCCGAGCGCGCCGCGGCGTTCTCGGCCAGGGTCTTCGACCTCACCGAGTGGTTGGCGCGCACCGGCCTGAGCCAGGCCGGCCTGCGGCCGCTCGGCGCGAAGCTGACCTACCACGACGCCTGCCATCTCTGCCACGCGCAGGGCGTGGCCACGCCGCCGCGCGATGTGCTGGCTCAGCTCCCGGGGATCGACTACGCCGAGCTGCCCGAGGCAAACTGGTGCTGCGGCAGCGCCGGGATCTACAACGTCACGCACCTGCCCGAGTCGCTCGAGCTGCTCGATCGCAAGGTGCGCAACATCGCGTCCACCGGAGCCTCTATCGTGGTGACGGGCAACCCGGGCTGCCTGCTCCAGCTCCGGTTCGGGCTGAAGCGGCGCGGACTGGACGTCGAGGCGGTGCACACGGCGGTGCTGCTGGACAGGGCGTACGGAGGAGAGCCGTGAGCGGCGAGCGGCGAGCAGGCCCCCGGTTGAAACCGGGGTCTCGCCCAATGCCAAACCCGCCCGCGGCGGGCGGGTTTCGGTGGTGAGAGACCCGCATTTCAATGCGGGGACGCGGTCGCACAAAAGGAAGCCAGATGGCCATCCTCCGACTCAACGAGTCGACTGGCGCCTACGACTTCGAGACCGAGGTGCTGCGCGGGAGCATCCAGCCCGAAGGCGCCTACCACGGCGTGACCCGGCTGGAGGACAAGCGCTCGGGCCGGCAGGTGATCCACCCGCTCTACTCCGCGCTCAACCTGTTCCGGCTCTTCTCGGTCAACCAAGGCATGGGCCAGCCGCGCTTCATGCCGCGCACCGTGGAGGCCGGCGAGGGCACGGTCACCATCCACTGGCCCGCCACCGACGCCTTCCTCGGCGAGATCACGGCGCGTTACACGGTTTCGCCACCGAGCGCGGTGGACCTGGAGGTGACCGTCCAATCGACGGGCGTCTACCCCGACTTCGAGCTGTTCCTCTCCAACTACTTCGACCAGGACCTGATTCCGCACGTCTACCTGGACGGCGCGCGCTACGGCCGGGGGTCGGGCGAGCCGGAGCTGACCGTGCCGATGGTCAGCGACGTCTATCGCGGCACGGTGATCGTCTTCCCCCGCGACGCCCTGGCGGCGCGGCACTGTGTCGACGGGCGCTGGGACCGGAGGGAGTTCGGCGCGCCGACCGTGCAGATGTGCCCGGTGCGGCGTCACGCCTGGCCGTTCGGCTTCGTCACCGACCCCGAGCGCCGCCTGGGCGTCGTGCTGATGTCCCTCGCGGCCGACTGCTACGCGATCAGCACGCGCTACCACGCCGAGACCGAGGCCGACCGGCTGACGCCCTACAGCGCCTTCGACTTCTCCCTCTTCGGCGACGACGTGCTGCCCGGATACATGTGCACCGTTGCCATGCGCCTGGCCCTGACGGAGCTGGACGACGCGATGTCGCAGCCGCTGGCGCTGTACCGGGCGTTCTGTGAGGAGGCGGCGTGATGGGCGAGCCGGTCCGCGTCGCGATGGTCGGTTGCGGCGGCCGGGCCGGTGTGCACGCGCCGCGTGCCGCGGCCAGCCCGAAGGTGGAGATCACCGCCTGGCTCGACGTGGACCGGAGCAGGGCCGAGGGCTCCGCCGAGCAGTACGGCGGGCGGGTGCTGGAGCGCTATGAGCAGGCGCTCGACGACCCGGCCATCGAGGGCGTGGTGATCGCGCTGCCGCACGACCTGCACCACGAATACGGCGTCGCGGCCGGGCGGGCGGGGAAGCACATCCTGATGGAGATCCCCATCGCCGCCACGCCGGAGCAGGCGGACGAGATGATCGCGGCGGCGGAGAGGACGGGGGTCGTCGTGCTCGTGCTCCACTCGCTGCGGTTCTGGAAGTCGCACCAGCAGATCAAAGCGCTCCTCGATTCGGGGATCCTGGGCCGGCCGATCTTCGCCCGCTACCACAACGAGCACTACGTGCCGGCGGACTACTTCGGGCGGCAGCCGGGGCACTTCGCGGCCGAGGCCGGGGTGCTGCACCACGGCGACATCATGCGCTGGTGGGTGTCCGAGGTGGAGGCCGTCACCGCCTGCGCGCTGATGTTCGAGCCGGAGTCGCGCGGCTACGGCACGTTCGACCACATCACGGTTTTGTACGAGCTGGCCGGCGGCGCGCTGGGCGAGACGACCACGAGCTGGGTCACGCGGCTGTGCACGGAGAACGAGATGGTGCGCGGCTCAGTGAGTTGCGAAGGGGGCACGGTGACCACGAGCTGGGACGGCCGGGTGCGGATCTACAGCGAGCACGGCCGGCTGCCCGGCGGCGAGCGGTTCCAGGTGATCGAGCCGCAACAGCCGGACGGCCCGGACGGTGAGATCGTGCACTTCGCCGAGTGCATCCGCGACGGCGCGGCGCCGCTGATCACGCCCCGGGACGCACGGCGGGCGCTGGAGCTGACGATCGCGGCGCGCGACTCGGCGCGCGAACGGCGGCGGATCGAGCTGCCGGCGCTGGAGTGATCGGGTCTCTGGAGCGCCCTCCCCTGCGCAGCGGGGGAGGGACGGGGTGGGGGTTCCCGGCCGGTGCGCGGTCGCCTGCGCCCCCCTCCCGCCTCCCCCCGCTTTGCAGGGGGAGGAGCAGACACGGCTCCCGGCGCCGCCGATCACCCGCGGCTGCCCGCCGGAGTTGACATGCGCGTGGCGAGAGTCTACGATCCCGACCAGGCCGGTTCTGGGTCTGGGTGGATAGCAAGGAGCCTTTGATGAGGCGCGCCGGGAGTATCCTCACTGCTGTGTGGTTGGGCGTCAGCGCATTGCTGGCCGCGCCGGGCGACGAGAGCGGCGCCCGCGTGCAGCAGCTCGTGACGCAGATCGAGGGCCGCAGCCGGGCGTTCCGGAACGACCTGACGGTGCCCGCCTCGCGGGCCGCGCTGTTCCGCGGCGACCTGGCCGACGCCCGCGCCGCGCTCGAGCAGCTCGCCGCGCTGGGTGAGCCGGCCATCGCGGGGCTGGTGCGCCTGCTCCACAATCGCAGCGCACAGTGCCGGGCGAATGCCGCCTACGGGCTCAGTCTGGTCGGCGGGCCGCGCATCGTCGCCGCGCTGCAGGATGCCGTGGTCGACGACAACGCCGCCGTCCGCTACCAAGTGGCGGTGGCGCTGGGCTACTCCGCCTCGCCCGCCGCGCTGGCGCCGCTCAACACCCTCGCTGGCGACAAGGACACCGCCGTGCGTGCCGCGGCGGTGCAGACCGGCGGCATCCTCCGCGACATCCTCACCGCCGAGCAGGCGGCCACGCCCGAGCAGAAGATCGCCGAGCTGATCCCGCTGCTCTCCGCCGACATGGCCGTGGCGCGGCTGGCCAGCTACGGCGCCGCCGCCGTCCCGGCGCTCCTCCAGGCGCTCAACGCCCAAGACCGGGGCGTGCAGAACGGCGCCGCCGACTGCCTCAGCCGCACCGGCGACCCGCGCGGCATGGAGGCGCTCTACACCAAGTTCACCGCCAGCCTCAACGGTCCGCCGGAGACCAAGTACGCGCAGTACCTGGCGGCCTACCACAGCCCGGAGGTGTGGAGCTGGCTGCTCAAGCTGCTCAACGACCCGAACCTGGATGAGAAGGCGCCCGAGGCGGTCTACTACGCCCTCGAGCGGGTCGGCTCGACGGACCGCCAGGATCGGCTGGAAGTGGTGCACGCCTACCTGAAGCGGGTCATGACCGCGGGCCAGCACAAGGTGCCCAGCCGCGCGCCGACGACCACCGTGAACCCCATCGGCGCGGCCTGCGAGGTGCTCGGCCGGATCGGCGACAAGACCAGCCTGCCCATCGTGGAGCAGATCATCAACGAGGCGCCGCCGGCCGCGAAGAGCATCATCCGGCCGCTGGCCGAGGCCGCCAAGGCCGCCATCGAGAAGCGCGGCTGACGCAACCGGTGGGGTCTTGCGCTGTCGTAACAGCAGCGAGAGGTGTGTCCATGCAAGGTCCGATCATCCGCGTCATCGGCGTGGGGAACGGCGGCTCGAACGCCGTGGCGCAGATCCACCGGCACCAGGTGGCGGGCGTGGAGCTGTTCGCGCTCGATACCGACGTCCGCAAGCTCAAAGACTCCAGCGCGCCCAACAAACTCGCCATCGGCGGCGAGGTGACCGGCGGGCTGGGCGCCGGCGGCGACCCCGACGTGGGCGCCCGCGCCGCGGAGTCCAGCGCCAAGGACATCGAGCGTGTCCTCAGCGGCGCCAACATGGTGTTCGTCACCGCCGCCATGGGTGGCGGCACCGGCACCGGCGCCGCGCCCGTGGTCTGCCGCATCGCCAAGGAGCTGGGCGCCCTCACCGTGGCCGTCTGCACCCGGCCCTTCAAGTTCGAGCGCCAGCGCCGCATGAACACCGCGCAGATGGGCATCGAGAACGTCACCGAGGCGGTCGACGCGATCATCACCATCGACAACCAGAAGCTCTTCGAACAGGTGGACAAGCACACCCGCCTGACCGACGCCTTTGCCCTGGCCGACGACATCCTCCGCCAGGCGGTGCAGGGCGTGAGCGACCTGATCACGGTCCCCGGCACCATCAACGTGGATTTCGCCGACGTCTGCTCCGTGCTCACCGACGCCGGGCCGGTCTTGATGGGCATGGGCGAGGGACCGGCCGAGAGCCCCAGCTCTGACTTGGTGAAGCGCACCGTCTCGTCGCCGCTGCTCGAGAACGGCATCGTCGGCGCCACCAACCTGCTCCTCAACATCAGCATGGGGCCCGACACCAGCCTCTACCAGGTCCACGAGCTGGCCGACGCGGTGCAGGCGGCGACGCAGACCGACGCCGCCAACCTGATCTTCGGCACCGTCGTCGATCCCGACATGTCCGGGCGGATCAAGCTCACCGTGGTGGCGGCCAGCTTCGTCAACGTGCCCAGCGTCCGCACCGAACGGCCCGCCGCGCAGCCGGCCTTCAGCCAGCAGCGGCGCCCGGCGGCGACGCAGCCGCAAGGCGGCGCGGGGTTCCAGCTTCCGCCCGTGCCGCCGCCACCGGCGGGCGGCCAGGACGACCTCGACATGCCGGCCTTCCTCCGCCGCCGCCCACAGGGCGGGGAGGGCGGCACGCGGTAGTGGATCGGCTCCCCGGTCTGGTCGCGTTCGACCTCGACGGCACCCTCCTCAACGCCGCCAAGCAGATCACGCCGCGCACCCTCGCCGCCGTCCGCGCGCTGGTCGACGCCGGGGTGATCGTCGTCGTCGCCTCGGGCCGCATGTACCGCTCCAGCATCAAGCCGCAGGCGCTCGAGCTGGGCCTCGACACGCCGGTGATCGCCTACAACGGCGCGCTGATCATGGACCCGCGCGACGACACCGTGCTGTTCGAGCGGCCAGTGCCGCCGGAGCTCGCCCGGCCGGTCATCGACTACGCCGCGGAGCGCGACCTGCACCTGCAGTGCTACTTCGACGACACGCTCTACTGCCGCCGCGTGACGCCCTGGCTGGAGCTCTACATCCGCCGCACCCACGCCGAGCCGGTGGTCCGCGAAGACCTCTACGACTGGGCACGCGAGCGGGCCTCGACCAAGCTGCTGATCGTGGACGAGGTCGGCGACCGCATGGTGGTGGCCATCTCCGAGCCGGAGTACGTGGAGTTCACCGACCCCGGCGCGACCAAGGGCGAGGCGCTCCGCCGGGTCTGCGCGTGGCATGGCATCGACCCCGCCGACTCCGCCGCCTTCGGCGACAGCGGCAACGATCTCCCGCTCCTCGAAGCCGCAGGCTACCGCGTGGCGCCGGCGAACGCACGCCCGGCGGTGCTCGCGGTCGCCGACGAGGTCTGCCCGCACCACGACGAGGACGGTGTGGCGCAGGCTCTCGAGAGGTGGCTGGCGCGGTTCGGCGGGTGACCGGCGCTGCCCTCCGTGTCCGGTCGGCAGGCTCGTCCGGTGTGCCACTGGCAGCTTGCCTGCCAGTGCGCTGCCAGCCGCGCCACGGCACTGTCAGGCAAGCTGCCAGTGGCACACGGAGTCGAGGGCCGGGCTGCACCCGGCAGACGTCGCGTCGCCTCACCAACCAGGGAGCGAAACATGTGCGTGAGCGTCCTCACCATGGCCGTGTGCATGGCCGCCGGCGCGCAGGCCGACTGGACGGTTGACCACCGCTACGCGCCGGTCACCTGGCAGACCTGCCTCGGCCTGCCGGACGACTGGCAGAAGACCCTCGTCGGCAACGACGGCGCGCTGCTCTACGACTATCCCGGCCCGTTCGCCGACTTCAGCATCCGCCTGCTCTGCGGCGCGGCGGAGCCGGCGGAGTTCGTCAACCAGAGCCTCCTCGATCCACGCGTGCCCATCGTCCGCACGGTGCGGCGGCGCGGCGAGCTGACCTGCACCGAGGAAGCCTTCGCCGTCGCGCCGCGGCCGGCCGTCGCCGAGGCCAAGGCGCCGGGCTTGGAGCGCATCGGGCCGCCGGATGTGATCCCGGGCCACGCCCGGCCGGCGGCCGCCTGCCTGCCCGCCTTCCGCGACATCGCCGTCGGCTGGAACCGGCCCATCCAGTACCGCTTCCACTGCGAGCCGGGCGGGCGCTACACGGTCGTGTTCGGCCTGTGCGAGGGCTGGTGGGGCGAGGCGGGGCATCGCATCCAGGTGCTCACGGCCGAGGGCGCCGAGCCGAGCACAGTGGACCTCGCCGCCACGCCCGGGCAGAACCAGCCGGCGGTGTACCGTTTCGAGGCCGAGGACCGCGACCGCGACGGCCGGCTCGACCTCACCGTCGCCGCTGCGCCGGAAGCCACAGACACCAACACCGTGCTCAGCGCGCTATGGGTCTTCGCGCCCGGCCAGGCGCCCTCGGACGCCGACCTGATTGCCGGCCGCGCCACGGGTTCGCTCGACTTCGTGGCCTGCGGCAGCGCCGCGCCCGCCGGCCCGCCGCGGCACGACCTGCTGCTGGTCCGCTGGCACAACGCGGGCGCCGCGGCCGCGCGTGTGGCGCCGACGCTGACCATCCAGTCCACACTGCCGCCGGAGGCCGACGGCGACCGGCGCTTGCGGCTCGGGCCGGACTCGGCGGTCAGCTTCGCCGCGCCCGTGACCCTCGTCGCGGCGGGCGACCGGCAGTGGACCGTGGCCCTGACGCCGATCGACCTGCCTCCCGGCGGCGAGGCCCTGGTGCCGATCCTGGTGGCGCGCGGCCGGGCCGTCCTGGACGTGCCCTGCCGCCTCGACGACGCCTTGGACTGGCGCCGCCGGGCCGAGCGGTACTGGCGGGACGCCGACCTGCCCTACGGGCGGATCCGGGTGCCCGACGCCGGGATCCAGGCGCAGCTCGACTCGGCCGTCCGCAACATCTACCAGGCGCGTGAGATCAAGCAGGACCTGCCGGCCTTCCAGGTCGGCCCGACCTGCTATCGCGGCCTGTGGGTGGTGGACGG
>JACPDV010000613.1 GCA_016183835.1 Armatimonadota bacterium | reverse complement strand
GGGTAGAGTGGCACAGGGCGCGCCACCTGGCAACAGGTCTACAGCTCCGCGACGATCCGCGCGATCCAGTCGGGCCGGCCGCAGGAGATCTCGTTCGCCCCCATCGCCGCCATCCGGCGCACCACCTCCGCCGTTTCCTCGAAGCTCACGTTGTCGCCCAGCCCGCAGCGCACGTCCATCCCCGCCGCCCGCGCCGCCGCCACCTGCGCCGGATCCGCCCCGGGCGGCCAGACGATCAGCAATCGGCAGCCCAGCTCCTCGCGCACCTTCCGCAGGTTCAGATCGCCCTGCGCGAGGTGGAAGAACGCCGTGTCGATCCGCGGCTCGAGCGCCTTCACCCGCCGCAGGACCGCCTCGTCGAAGCAGGAGATGGTACACGTCTCCCACAGCCCGGCGCAGCGGATGGAGTACGTCACCTCGTCCACGCAGGCGCTGTCCTTGATCTCCACCAACAGCCGCACCCGGTCACGGGCGAACTCGAGGGTCTCGGAGAAGGTGGGCAACGGGACGGCGCCGGGGCAGCGCAGCCGCCGGACGGCGTCGTAGTCCATCTCCGCCAGCTTCCCCGTGCCGTCGGTGGTGCGGTCGACGCTGTCGTCGTGGAGCAAGACCAGCACGCCGTCGCGCGTGCGGCGGACGTCCAGCTCGATCCGCCAGGTGCCCATCGCCACGGCCGTCTCGAAGGCCGGGAGCGTGTTCTCGGGGGCGTGGCACATCGCGCCGCGATGCGCGCCGATGCGGACGTCGGACATCGTTTACCTCCAGGTGGGCAGCGCGTCCTCTTGCGCTCTGAAGAGCTGCTCCATCGCCTCGCGGATCAGGGGCAGGGGCAGTTGCGCCGCGGTGGCGGGGTCGAGCAGCGCCGCCTGGACGCGGTCGTGCTCGAGGACAGCCTTCACCACCAGCCCCTGCATCGCCACGTTCGAGGCACAGAGGGCCGCGCACTGCGGTGGCAGCGGGCCGCAGGCGCACGGCCGCAGCCCCACCCCGTCGATCAGGCACGGCACCTCGACGCAGCAGCCGGGGGGCAGGTTGTCGATCAGCCCGGTGTTGGGCACGTTGCCGTGGATCACCACCGGCGTGTCGGTCTCGACGGCGTTGATGATCACCGCGCCGTACTCGTTCGAGTGCTGCAGCTTGGGCGCCTCCGCGGTGCGCTGCCGGAGCTTCTCGGCGTGGGCGTCGCGCCAGCGCCGGGTCTCCTCCAGGCTGGGCAGGTCGCGCCAGCGCACGGCCAGCCGCTCCATTTCGGTTTCGTGTTGAAGAATGTAGGGGATGTACTCGGTCATATGCCGCGACGACTCCGTCACGAACCAGCCGAAGTGGCGCATGATCTCGAACCGCACCGGGTCCCGGGCGACGATGGTGGGGTCGTCGAGGCAGGCGCGCAGCCGCGGGTAGAGGTCCTCGCCGTCGCGAACGAGTTGGGTGAACCAGGCCATGTGGTTGATGCCGAAGACCTTGAACCTCAAGCCGTCGCGCGGGACGCCGATGTAACCGCACAGTTGCTCGGATGTGTACTGGACACTATGGCACAGCCCGACCCCACGGATCCGGCTGCCTTCGGCCAGCGTCCACATGATCATGGCCATCGGATTGGTGTAGTTGAGCAGCAGCGCGTCCGGGCAGAGGCGCTCCATGTCTGTGGCGATGTCGAGGAGCGGCGGGATGGTGCGTAGTCCTTTGAGCACGCCGCCGATGCCGACGGTGTCGGCGACGGTCTGGCGCAGGCCGCCGAGCCCCAGCGGGATGCGGACGTCGAGGTCTTCGAGCTCGGTGCGGACGCGGATGGAGGCGATCACGTGGCCGGCGCCGTCGAGCGCGCGCTCGCGCGCAGTGTCGTGGTATATGCGAGTCGGGAGCCCGTGCTCGGCGACCACGCGGCGCGCCAGGTCGGCCACGGCGGCGAGCCGTTCGGCGTCCGGGTCGACGAGCCAGAGGTCGCTCTTCTGGAGCGCTTCGTGCGAGAGGATGTCGGCGATGAGCTTGGGTCCGAAACCCAGGCTGCCGGCACCGAGGAAGGCGATCTTCGCCACCGCGAATCTCCTTGCGGACCGCCTGCGGGTTCGCTCCGCCGGCCGGGCGCCCTCCCGCAGTCTCGCGTTGACACCGGCCGCGCGGCTTGGTATCCTCGGCCCGTCGACCAGGGGGCAGGAGTCCAGATGAACGCCATCATCCCGAACGCCGGCATCCACCATGTCGCCCTGCACACGCGTGACTACGACGCGACGGTGTCGTTCTACACGGAGGTGCTGGGCATGGCCGTGGCGAAAGCCTGGACCGCGGGGGACGGGCGGCGGCTGGCGCTGCTCGACATCGGCGACGGCGCGTGCCTCGAGGTGATCGGCTTCGCGCCCGACACGCCGACTCCGGCGGCGGGACAGCATTCGTGGATGCACGTGGCGCTGCGCACCAGCGATCCGGACGGGGTGTGGCAGCGGGCCATCGGCGCAGGCCGGCCGAGCATCATGGAGCCCAAGGACGTGTCCCTGGGCGAGCACCCCGCGCGGATCGCCTTCTTCGAGGGCCCGAGCGGCGAGATCGTGGAGCTGTTTGCCGACCGGGGGTAGTCGATGGACCCACGGCGAGTGCTGCTGATCGAGGACAACGAGCGTGTCCGCGAGGTCTTTGCGGCGTACCTCGAGCACGACGGCTGGGCTGTGGCCCTCGCGACCGACGGGCTCGAGGGCCTCGACGCGGCCCTCGCCGACCCACCCGACCTGATCGTCACCGACATCATGATGCCGCGCCTGGATGGCCTCGAGATGCTCCGCAGGATGCGCGCCGAGCCGGCCCTGCTCGAGGTGCCCGTCCTGGTGGTCTCCGCGCAGGGCGGCTTGCTGAACGACCTGGAGCGCCTCCCGGGCCGGCTGCGCTACCTCACCAAACCGGTCTCGCTGTCCGGGTTCCTCGGCGCGGTCAGGCAATTGTCGGCGCCGCAGGCCTGACGCGCCCGGCTCTCCGTCGCGCGCAGTCCCCGATGCTCTCGCAGAGCAGACTCCCCGCCAGGCACAGCAGCCCGATCAGCAGCGACATCTGCCACACCTGGTCCACCGGCAGCGGCTGCGGCGTCGAGCTGTGCAGCGCGCCCAGGTTGCTCAACGGCGACATGGCCCACAGCGCGATCAGCCAGCCGCCCCCGTCGCCAGACCCCACGAGCCCCTCCACCACCAGGTCGAGCGCCGTCAACGCGCTCAGGACGCAGATGCCGAGCGCCACCGCGGGCCAGCGCCGGCCGATGAGTTCGTTGAGCATCCGCGCGCCGCTCGCCACCAGCACCAGCGTGGCCGCGGTCACGCCGGTCGCCAGGGCGGCTTCGTACATCCACTCGAAGCCGGCCAGCTTGGCCCGGTGACCGACGAACACGGCCACCGGCCAGACCAGCAGCGGCAAGAGCACCATGTAGAGCGGCGCACCATCCGCCTCGCCGCGCCAGAACGCCCACCAGGCGCCCGGGCGGTGGTCCGCGCTGTCCACGTCGTCGGTGGCGAAAGTCAGGGCCACCAGGCTGCCGACAAAGAGGAGGAAGTAGCACACCACTTGCACGGCCTCGAGCAGATCCGGGGCGACTACGCCGGCGGGCGTGCTGACCGGAGCTATCGTGAACGACGCCACGTCCACCGCGCTCAGCAGGCCCACGGTGCAGGCCAGGCCGGTGAAGGCGAGCATCCACCACCGCGGCCGGCTGCAGCGCTGCGCGTTGCGGAACCGCCGCGCCCGGCAGATGGCCACGTCCACGACCCACGCCGCGAGGAACAGCACCGCCAGCGTGCCCGGCGCCCACAGCGCTACCTCGTGCCCGAGCAGGGCGACCTTCTGGCCCGCGGCGAAGCAGGCGGTGACGGGGCTCATCGCCGCCAGCAGGAAGCCCTCGCCGGCCCCCTCCGCCAAGATGCTCGCGGGGATCAAGTAGGCCACCACGGTCAGGTAGGTGGCCATCGTCGCCGCGGCGGTGCCGTTGCAGGTGAGGCTCCACGCCAGCCCCACGGCCCCGAGGAACAGGCCGTTGGCAAGCTGCACCGCGTAGGTGCCGAGCACCTCGTCGGGCGACACCCCGCCGAAGAGGAAGGTGAGGGCCAGCATGGGCACCGAGATGGTGAGCAGGAGCACCAGGAAGAGCGTGGCGGCGGTGAGCTTGCCGCGCACCATCCGCCCGGTGCTGAGCGGGCTGACGAGGAGCGTCTCGAGGGTCTGCTGCTCACGCTCCAGGGTGAACGCCCCGGCGGCGAAGGCCGGCGCGGTAAGCGCCAGGAGTGTGCCCTGGGCCACGCTGAGGCAGTCGAAGAGCTGCCGGCCGAGCCGGCCGGAGAGCAGCGCCGCCGCGTCGCCGTGACGGGCGGCGAGCCAGGCCGCGACCACCACGAAGCTGAGCACCCCCACGTAGAGGAGCTGCAGCCATACCGCCCGCCCGCCGCGCATCCGTGAACGCAGCTCCCGGAGGACGATGGGATTCTCGAGGTATGCCAGCATGGGCCCGCCTCCGCGGCGGTCTACGGCACCTTGGTCAACTCGTACTTGTCCACGTAGAGTGCCTCGATCGCCGACTTCTCCCCACCCTGGAACGGCCCGGGCCCGACCCACAGATACTGCCCCGCCTCCGGCGCCCAGGTGGCGATGTCATACCACTGATACCCATCTTGCACGTCGGACGTAGCAGGCTGGACCCCACCGATTCCGCGCGCCCGCGGCGCATCGTAGACGCCGGCCCAGAAGGCCGACCCCGGCCGCCCGCTCTTGCCCACCTTGATGTGCATGCGCAGCTTGTACTGCGCGCCCCGGTCGAACCAGTCGGGGTTCACCGTCCACTGCATGCACCACTCGAAGTGGGTGTTGTAGAGCTTGCTGGCGAACCCGTCGTCGGCCTCGGGATCGGCCACGATGTCGCCCCACACGCCGGGCTGGCCGAGCGGGATCATGCACTCTTCGAGCACCAGCCTGTCGCGCCGGTGCGCCGCCGCCGGCTTCAGGTCGGGTGCGTCGGCCGGCACCTCTGCGGGCTGCACCAACAGCGGCAGGCCGAGCCGTGCCTTGCCCGCCAGGCCCTGCGCCGGCAGGAGCACGAACACGCGCACCGATCCCTGCGCGGCGTCGCTGAGGAACCAGATCCGCTCCACCGGCGCGTCCGGCAGCCGGAGCCTCACCGCCCGGCCCGCCGCCTTCGACGCGAGGAGCAGCTCGCGCCCGTTCAGCGCCGCCCCGGGCAGCGACGCCGTGGCGAAGATCTGGTCCTCCGGCACCGCCAGCGGGAGCCACGTGTTGCCGTTCTTCACTGCCGCCGCATCGCCCAGATCCAGCGCGGAGCGGAGCACCGGACGCACCTTCATCGGCTCCGCGCCGCCATTGACCACGGTCGAGGTCACGGTCACACCGTCGGCGCCCGCCGTCACGCTGCGCTCCAGCCGGTAGCGGCCGGACACGTCCCGCTGAAGGTCCGCCTCGGCTGCCTCCGCCTTGGCCACCTGGTAGGTCCCGGTCTCGGTGTCGATCAGGCTCCCGGTGGTGTCGGCGAAGTCGATCCCGCCGGCCACCACGCCGGCGCTCATCCCGCCGCCGGTCACCATCGTCGGCCGGTAGCCCGCGGTTCGCCCGCGCCACACCTCCAGCAGTTGCCGCGTGCGCTCGCTGCCCTCGGAGAGCGCGGTGACCTGGCCCTCCTCGACCCGCCGGAGCATCTCGGTGGCCAGCGCGGTGTACTCGGCGTCGACCCCGCCGGGCTGGAACATGCCGTCCTTGAACACATAGCGCGTCTGCACCGCCGGCCAGCGCTCGAGCCGCGCGAACATCGCGGGGATGGCGCCCATCCGGACGTTGTAGAGCCGCGCCGGGTCAGCGGCGACGAGCCGCTCGGCCTCCTGCCAGAGTCCGGCGGCGCGGGAGAGGAACTCGTCGGTGAGCCACGCCTCGCGCGCCCCGGCCCAGATGAAGAGGTTGTACTGGTCCGGTTTGACGAGGGCGTGCAGCTCGTCGAAGTAGGCCCGCACGGGTCCCGCAGCCGCGCCGTAGTAGCCCTTGAAGAAGTCGTCGTAGAGCGGCTCGACGGGCTGGTCCGGGTTCCACATCAGCTTGGCTTCGAGCCACGCGCGGAGCTCGGCGAACGAGGCATGCTTGGCGTGGTAGGCGCCCTCCTCGAACAGCCCCACCACGTGGTTGTCGCGGAAGAAGCGGATGTTGCCTTGCGCTGAGCCGAAGTTCGGGAAGGGCGTGACATAGTTCGCGAAGCTGGTCACGTAGTCCCAGACATACAGCTTGTCAGTGAGCGCCGACCAGCCCTTGATGTCGTCGACGAAGCTGACGTTCTGCGGGTACTTGCTGACGTCCAGCGGCTTGCTGAAGTCGCACTCGATACTGCACAGCCGCGGCACGACGTTGCGGCGCGGGACGACGTTCTTCGGGGGATGCCGGGTGTACTGGTACGCGAGCGTCTCGATCCAGACGTCCGGGAACTCCTTCTCGACGTTCTCGGCCACTTGGTTGACGAAGTTGATCAGGGTGCCCGATGGGCCGCCGTACTTCGCGTCGCTGGCGCGGCAGTTGGCGCACTGGCAGGCGCCGCCGCAGTCGTTCTGGGCCACGCTGTAGAGCTTGGCTCCGGGGTCCTTGCGGATGGCGGCCAGGAGGTTCTGGGTCAGCACCTGCACCACATCGGGATTGGTGAGGCAGAGCTGGGCATTGTCCGCCGTGCGCCGGCCGCCGAGCTCGCTGTAGTACTCGGGGTGGTCCCCGAAGTAGGTGCCGGGCGGCACGAGCGGGTAGAAGGTGTGGACGAAGAGCCCCGCGCCGAAGCGGATCTGGCCGCCGTGGCGGGCGTCGAGGCGCATCGAGTTGCCGTTGGCGCGGCAGCGGGCCGCCAGGTCGGCGTCGAACATGTCGAACCAGAACGGCTCGCGCATGACGAAGGCCGGCGCCTCCGCCGTCTCGAGTTTGGGGATGCTCCAGGTGGCCTTCTGCGGCACCACGCTGAACCAGCTCGAGTACCAGCGGCAGCCGCCGTAGCGCTCGAGCAGCTCGTAGACGCCGTAGAGCGTGCCGCGGACGGGGCTGCCGAGGATCACCAGGTGCGGCGGCAGGGTGGCCAAGCCGAAGCCGTCTTCGCCCATCTGCGCCAGGCCGGGCAGCCCGCCGAGCACCTGCTCGGTGTAGCGGGTCTTGCCGAGCAGGATGGCGTTGGCCGGGAGCGGTTGCTCGTCGGTGACGATGGGCAGCTCAGCGCCGGTCATCTCGCGCGTGAACTTCTGCAGCTCCTCGGCGGCGTAGATCTGCGACGGCGACGAGTCCGCGGGACGGACGATGGTGTAGCTGGACTTGCCGTCGCGCACGAGGGTCAGGCCGCCGTCCTGTGCCTGCGTGGCCGCGGCGGCGAGGAGGAGGACCGAGAGGCGGGCGGGCATACGGATCTCCGGCGTCCGCGTCCAGCATAGTCGATACCCGGCCCGCACTCAAGCTCGGCTCAGAACATCCCGCCCAGCGACAGGTACGCCCGCCGGTTGCCGTTCTCCCCCCAGCTCGCGCCGAAGAACGCCGGGCCGAGGATCGTCTCGGCCGCCAGTCCCGCCGAGATGCTGTGCACGTAGCGCGCGTGGTGGAACCGCTGGAACGCTCCGCCCACCTCATACCACCCGCCCGCGTAGACCTTCCCGCCCAACACGCGCGGCAGGGTCCAGACGCGGTGGAGGTAGCCCACCCCGCCGTAGACCACGTCGGACCCGAGGAACTGGTCGAGATGGTAGGCGCTCAGGCGCAGCGGCCCGCCCAGCGGGAAGTGGGTGTAGGCGGGCGAGTTGTCTTCGAAGTGGGTGCCGAACTGCGCCCGGACGAACAGGCTGCCGTTGGCGCTCACCGGCTGGAACCAGTCGGAGCGGGCGTCAAGGAACGGGAAGGCGGTCTCGGAGCCGAGCAGCGGGAGCGCCGCGCCGATGGTGGCGCTCATGCGCCAGCCGTGGGTGGGGATCACCGGATTGTCCAGCCGCTCGTGGCGGTAGCGGAGCTGCAGCACGCCGAGACCCTCATCGAACGTGGGGAGCACCGGGTCGCCGACGTGGATGGCGGTCTGCAACTGCCCGTAGTCCAGGCCGAGCCGCAGCTCGTCGGAGCGCCCGGCGAGCCAGCCGAGGTCCACGCCGCCGCCGAGCTTGCGGATGCGGTAGTCGGCCACCCGGGAGTTGCCGCGGAACAGCGGTGTGGTGCTGGAAGAGTAGTAGACCCGCGGCGCGTAGAACCAGCCGTGCTCGCCCATCGCGCTGAAGTACTCCACCTCGGCCCGGTTGGTGTTGCCCACGCCCAGGTCGCCGCGCAGCTCGGCGCCGTAGCCGGTGATGCCGTCCATCACCACGCGCGCCCGGACGTTGAGGCGCACGTCGTCGTTCCAGCCGCCGCTCACCTCCAGGCCAGGATAGAGGAAGGGCGGCCCGTGGCGTTTCTCGCGGGCCACCAGCTTGATCCCCTGCGCGTCGCCGGCGCTGGTGGGCGCCCAGGTCAGGGAGTCGTAGCGGCCCTCGCCGTACAAGTCGGCCAGAGCGTGCTCGAATCGGGGCAGGTCGAGGGGCTTGCCGAGGAACGGCCTCAACCGGGCGGTGAGATGCCCGGGCGGCACGCGCTGCGCCCCCTCCACATCGATCCGCTCAGGTACCAGCGGCCGCGCCGGCGGAGCGCGCTGGGAGTCGCGCAGCCGCAGGTACTCCGCCTCGTCCACCGCCAGCTTGCTCAGGATGGCGGCCTTCTGCTCCGGACCGGAGCGCCCCCGGTCGGCGATGGCCTCGACCGCCGGGTAGTCGGCGGAGGCGACCCCCTCCAGCTCCGGCGTCAGCACCACGTCGGCCAACTGCAGGCTGCGGCGCACATTCTGCAGGATCATCACGCCCACGGACTGGTTGACCACGCCGAGCAGCGTGTCGAGCGACTCCTTGCCGCTGAGCGGCGAGCCGACGTCCACGGCGATGATGATGTCGGCGCCCATGCCCTTCACCACCTCGGTCGGGATGTTGTCCACCAGCCCGCCGTCGGCGAGGACCCGGCCGTCCAGCTCCACCGGGGCGAAGACCCCGGGGATGGCCATCGTGGCACGCATCGCCTGCGCCAGCGAGCCGCCGCGGAGCACGACCGCCTCGGCCTTGACCATGTCCACGGCCACGCAGCGGAAGGGGATGGGGAGCCGGTCGAAGTCGGTCACGCCGGCGACGGGGAGGGTCAGCCGCTGGAAGAGGAGGCTGATCTTCTGCCCTTGGAGCAGCCCGGCGGGGAGCTTCACGCCGTTGTGGAGCCCGATCTCCGCGCCGCTGGGGAACTCGCGCCGGTCGTCCTTGCGGCGGAAGGCGAGCTGCTCGTAGGGCGGCCGGTCGGTGAACAGGCCGGTCCAGTCCACGCCCCCCAGCTCGCGACGCATGTCGGCGGGGGACATCCCCGCCGTGTAGAGCGCGCCGATGATGCCGCCCATGCTGGTGCCCGCGATGCAGTCCACCGGGATGTGGTGGGCTTCGAGCCACTCGAGCACGCCGATGTGCGCGAACCCGCGCGCCCCACCGCCGCCGAGGGCGAGGCCGATCTTCGGGCGGGCGGTGGCAGTGCTGGCCACGACGCACACGGCGACCAGTACGAACAGGAGGCCGTAGGGGCGCGGTTCACCGCGCCCTCCGCCCGGCCGCACGGTCGGCCGCCCGTCCGCGGTGCACGCCGCCTCGCGCCCTCCGCCCGGCCGCACGGTCGGCCGCCCGTCCGCGGTGCTGGTTGCTTCTGGCCCATCGCCGGAGGGCAAGGGGTTGGTTGCCGCTGGCCCATCGCCGGAGGGCGCGATGAATCGCGCCCCTACGGACATCGACGGGTCCATGTCAGATGATCTCCAGCCCATCCCGCTCGGGCAGCGCCGGGAACGGCGCCGTGGGCAGGGCCTGGTACCAGTAGGCCACCGAGGCGATGTCGTCCTGGAGCGGGAGATAGCGCCCGCCGCTCCGCCAGCCGAGGGCCTGGATGGTGACCTTCAGGTCCTCCTCGAAGCGGATCGGGTCGGTGATGTGCCAGCGGTAGAGGCCGAAGCGCGTCTGCGAGCGGTACACCCCGTCGGGCCGGATCACCTGCGGCAGCCCAGCATACGGTGTGGTGAACTCCTGGTACTGCCGCGTGTTGCGGTTTTCGAAGTTGTAGGAGCCGCAGAAGTAGTCCTCCGTCCCGGTGCCGCAGATGCTGGGCCACTCGTCGCCGTCGAGGTAGAACTTGATCTCGCCCTCGCCCCACCAGCCCGTGTTGTTCACGCCCCAGGCCAGGTAAGTGCCGACGAACTGCCCCTTGCCGCGCACGCCGTCGAGAATGGTGTAGACCGCCTTGTAGGGCAGCGGATTGCTGCGGCGGAACTGCGCGTGGAAGTAGGCGGCGTCGGTGGGCGCCTCGCCCAGCGCGTAGTCCACCTGGTAGTAGAGCGTCATGGCGTCGTGGGCCAGGTTGGTGAGGGTGATGCGGCAGCGCCGGCGAAAGGGCATCGGCCAGTAGCAGTTGAAGGCGCTGCCGGGATTGACGCAGACCGGGAGCGAGCTGAGCTGCGCGTACTCGCCCCACCCGCAGGCGAAGAAGTCGCCCACCGGGCACTCCACCGAGGGCTGCTCCTGGCCGTCCCAGTAGATGCGCAGGATGGCGTGGCGCCAGTTGCCGGTGGGCGTCATCCAGATGTGCTGGATCGCGCCGGGCCCGGCGATGTCGGCGATCTCGAAGCACTGCCCGCCGTCGATGCGGACCGAGGGCGAGATCTTCCAGCCCTGCCCCAGCTCCCGGGCGCAGCCGGCGCCGGTGCCCTCGGTGGCCATTCCGCCGCGGCCCTTTGCGCCGGCGAAGTTCTCGGCGCTGATGGAGCGGCTCTTCGCGTCGCTGAGCAAGTGCAGGTGGCCCAGGTCCACCGCCAGACCATCGAAACGTGCCATGCGCAGGGTACCTCCCGATCGCCCGGCGGCCTTCGCCGTGCGCAGGGGTGGGCCTCCTCCGCCCGGCCACGACTTCGCCCAGGCCGGACTCGTCAGATCGTTATAGCAAAACTATACCATTCCGTCACAGGATCTCAAGATCGGGACGGCGGGAGCGGGGTAAACTCCACTCATGGACGACAGCGTCCAGTGGTGACGGTGCGGTCCGAAAACAGGTCCGATCCGGGAGGATAATGATGAAGTCCAATCTGCGAACACTTGTCGCGACCGGGGCCGCCATGGGCGTCCTGCTGTGGACGTCCGTGCCCGCGGTGGCAGACAGCACGATGAGTCCCGAGGAGCAGCTGGCAACACAAACGGCTGCCCCGACGCCGTACAACGAGCATCCCTTTGTGACTGCGTACACGCCGACGACCGTGGAGCTGATGGGCGTGACCATCGCCAACCTGCGTGCGCCTGCGTCGGAGCTGTCGCCGCAGGAGCGCCGCGAGATCGTGCAGCGCCGCCTGATCGAGTCGCTGGCGCGGCCGATCACGAGCGAGAGCGCCGTGGAGCTCCTGGACTTCCACGGCGAGAAGGCGTTGTTCCTCAACGGCCATCTCATTGTGACAGCGACAGTCCAGGACGCCCGAGAGAATGGCACGACCCCCGCGGTGCTCGGCGCCGTGTGGGCGGATAACCTCCGCGCGGTGGCCCGCCGCTTTGCCCGCGGCTACTTCCGCGCTGCCGGGCTACGCAGCCCAGAGGAATGACAGGCAAGACGCCCAGCGAACGCCCGGCGGGTGAAGAGCCGGCCGGGCGTTCGCCTTTCCCACCCATGGCCGCATGCGGCGGCGCCGGAGCAGCCACCACCTCCACCCAAGGTCGCCGCCGCACGGCCACCCTTTCCTCAGCGAGGCCCGCCACAGCGCGGGCCTCGCCGCCGTGTCCAGTGTTCGGTTTCTTTGGGGTGGTTGGAATCCGGGTCCTGCACATCCGCACAACCACACCAGAATGCAGGGAAGGCGGACGGCCGCGGGTCCGCGCCGCCCAGCGGTCGTGCTGCTCGGCACTCGCACCGAACAACCAGAGAAAGGAAAGGCTGATGCCTGAGCTCCACCGGGCGTCCACCACCGTGGGCGCCTTGATCGCGGTTGTGTTGTGCTGGGCCGGCGCTGCTGGCGCCGACGAAGGGTCTAGTCCAGCCGAGCATCCGCCGACGACCGCGAAGTCGTCCACGAGGGTCGTCCTGGCGGATGTGCTGATCTGCGACCTGAAGACCTCCGCCGGCGGGATGACCGCTGCGGAACGCGCCGCCGTGATCAACGGCCGCATCGTCACCGCCCTGTCGGCCAAGGTCACCAGCGAGGACGCCGTGGCGATCAGGGACCTCAATGGCGAGAAGACCCTGCATCTCAATGACCAGTTGATCCTCACCGTCACGTGCCAGGACGCGGACGCCAACCACCGGAGCCCCGCCGTGCTGGCCGCCGTGTGGGCCGACAACCTCCGCGGAGCGGCCCGGCGCATGGCCCGCAACAACCGCAAGGCCGTGCCGGACTGACCTCCGTGCATCCACTGACAAGCCGAGCGCCCGGCCTGCTCCACGGCACCGGGCGCTCGGTTTGACAAGGGGGTCAGCGCCGGGTCAGCGTCCAGATCGTCGCCGAGTGCGCCGGCACCGGCTCTGCCAGCAGCTCCGCCCACGTCGCGCGCCGCACCGTCACTCCGACCTCCGCCGGTTGGCCCAGCCGGTTGGCCGACCTGAACGAAGCGCCGTGCAGCCGCGCTTCTGCCACCTCCGCCGCCGGCTCGAACCCTTGCAGGGTTACATTCAGCTTCGCCGGCTGCGACGGATGCCAGTTCACCACCGCCAGGTGCAGCCGCCCATCGCCGTCCAGCGTCGCCGACACGTCGAGCAGCGGCCGCCCCGGCACCACCTCCGGCGCCTGCACCTCCACCGGCACGAACCGCCGGCCGAAGTGGTCGCCGTAGAGCCGGAAGGCCTCGAACAGCGTGGTTCGGACGAGTCTGGTCTGGTCGGTCCGGAGCGCCCCCAGGACGTTCACAAGCTGCGCCAGGTTGGCCATCGTCACCCGGTCGCCGTGGCGATGCAGCGCGTGGAACACGGAGCAGGCCCACAGCGCGTCGGCCAGGTCGTAGTCGTTCTCGTAGTGCGTCTCGGCTCGCGCGGTGCCCTTCCACACATTCCACTCGTCGAAGGCCAGCGGGAGCAGCTTGCCGCTGTCGTTGGCCTCGGCGACGACCCTGGCCGTGTCGCCCAGGAAGCGGTCCATGCGACGGGCGGAGTCCGCCACGACCAGGTACTGCGTCTCCGGCGCGTCGGCGGTGTCCACGCTCTCGTAGTAGTGCACCGACTGCCAGTCGACCGCGTGGCCGAGGAGCTTGACCTCGCGCCGGTTCCAATGGTCCCAGCCGTCCCCGTCGACGCCCACGGCGACCAGTCTGAGCGGCGTGGGCGAGGCGGCGCGCATCAGCCGGGCCATCTCGAGCGCCTTCTGGGCGTACTTCTCGGGGTCGAGCCAGCCGAGCTGCCAGTTGCCGTACATCTCGTTGCCCAGCCCCCACACCGCCACGTTGTAGGGTGCGGGATGCCCGTGTGCGGCGCGGCGCGCTCCCTGCGATGTGTCGGCGGCGCCGTTGCAGTACTGCACCCAGGCGGCGGCCTCGGCGGGTGTGCCGGTGCCCGCGTTGGCGGCGATGTACGGCACGATGCCCAGTTCGGCGCAGAACTGGAGGAACTCGTCGGTGCCCACGTCGTTGGGCTCCCAGCCGCTCCACGCGTGGTCCCAACGCACCGGCCGGCGGTCGGGATCGCCCAGCCCGTCCTCCCAGTGGTAGCCCGAGCTGAAGTTGCCGCCGGGCCAGCGGAGGAGGGGCGGGTGCAGCTCGCGGATGGCCTCGAGCACGTCGCGCCGCCAGCCGTGCACGTTGTCGGCGGGCATCAGCGACACGGCGCCGAGCCACAGCGTGCCGGGCCCGGCGGAGGTGATCGCTATCTGCCCCTCCGCGGCATCCGCCTGGGATGTCAGCTCGAAGGTGGCGGTGGTCCAGTCGCAGCCGGGCATCAGCTCGCGGCTGGCCAGCTCCTTGCCGCCGGCCACGAGCGCCACGCGCACGGGCGCCGTGAGCCCCTCCTGCCGCAGCGCGGTGCGGAGGGCGTAGCGCCGGCCGGCTTCGAGCACGATCCCGCCCTGCGCCACGCCACGCGCCGGTCCGCCGGCCTCCAGCCGGATCCGCTGCGACTGCGCCGGGTTCAGCACCACCCGCGTGTCGGGCGCATAGGTCACGCCGCCGGCCGGCCCGTACGCCTGCCACCCTTCCACCACGCCGCGCTCGTCGGCGCGGCCGACGAACTTGCGGTTGTGGAGGATCTCGGCCCACATCCCGCCGTAGATGCAGCGGTGCATGTGCTCGATGAAGTGACCGTAGACGAACGGGTCGATGGCGTGCTGTGGCTGGTCCGCGCGCACGGTGACGCGGGCCGCGGGCGGCTCGGCGGGGCGGCTCTCGAGGCTGGTGAACTGCACGTAGTCCACGTCCACGGTCACGCCCGGCCGGTTGCCATAGGTCTTGGCGAACAGCCCGACGAACTTGGGTGGGAAGGGCAGCTCGGCCTGCCCGGCGTCGGTCCATGCGTCGCCGCGCTTGACCCGGCAGGTGTACCGGGTGCCCTCTTTGCGCAGCGCCACGGTGACCGCCTTGCCCTCCATCGGCGCGGCGAGCACCCGGCCGTGGGTGGGGTACTCGAGGAAGAGCTGCGGCGCCGTCATGTTCCAGATGTCGTGCCCCTGGAACGGGCCCCAGGCGAAGTAGAACTTCTCCGAGGGGAAGGCGGCGACGCCAAGGTGGAAGTTGCTCTCGGGCGGGACGTCGGTCAGCTCGAAGCGGGCCTCGAGCTCCCAGTCGCCCTCCGGAGCAGGGCGGAAGAGCCGTGGCGCGGCGTCCTTGTGGATCCACAGGTCGAAGCCCTCCTCGCGCTGCGGCGCGTGGATCCGCAGGAAGCCGGGCCGTTCGGCGAGCGACAACGTGGGCCCGGCCACGGGGGCGTGCCAATGCCAGTCGGCGGCGAGGCCGGCGGCGTCGAAGTCGTCGCGCCAGGTGAGGGGGGCCATGAGCAGGACTCCTAGCAGCGCCAGCATGTGGTGCTCCGGAGCGGGTCAGGGGGCCTCGGCCAGGATGGCCTCGAGGAGCGGAACGAGGGGCGGAAGACGCTCGGTGATCACCCCCCACAACCTCACCGGATCCTCTGCCTCGTAAGTGTGCACGGCGAAGTTCCGGAAGGTCATCAGGTCATCCCAAGGGACCTCCGGATACCGACGCCGAACCTGTGGCGCGACGTGCCTCGCGGCTTCGCCGACCGTGATGAGCTCACG
>JACPDV010000593.1 GCA_016183835.1 Armatimonadota bacterium | reverse complement strand
CCGGTGCGTACGGCAAGGTCTTCGGCGACGGTGTGCTCAAGCGCTGGGTCTCCGTCGGCGGCACGGCAGTGGCGCTGGGCGGCTCGGCCGCGACGCACCTGGCGGAGCAGGAGCTGACTTCGGCCCGTCGGGTGTCCGATCTGCGGAGGGCGCACGACGAGCCGAAACCGCCCGACAAGGACGCGCCGCCGGTGCCCGCCGAGCACCGCCCGCGCGGGTTCGCCGGGGTGACGCTGTGGACGGAGCTGGACCCCTACAGCTTCCTCACCTACGGCTGCCCGAGCCGGCTCCGTGTGCCGTACAATACCGACGCCCTGTTCCGCCCGAGCATCGAGGGCTACAACGTGGCGACGTTCCCGGCCGCGGGCGAGCTGCTGGTGGCGGGTTTTGCGCCCGACGGCATGGAGGCGGCCCTGCGGGGGCAGGTCTACCTGTGGCAGGAGCACGTCGGCGCGGGGCAGGTCGTGTGCTTCGCCGACGCGCCGACCTTCCGCGCGAGCTGGCCGATGCTCGACCGGCTGTGGCTCAACGCGGCGCTGTTCGGCGTCGCGCAGCGGCGGGAGTAGAAGCCCGTGGCCATCGACCTTACGCTCACCGCGCGCGGCTTCGACCTGAGCCTCGACGGCACCGTCCGCCTCAGCCTCGACGACCTCTGGCTGACCGCCTGGGGCGAGATGCTCCGCCTCGCCGCGGGCGGCCTGATGCGCACCGACCTGGAGCGTGCGGGCGGCAACGACGAGGTCGGCGTCCACGACGTGGTGAGCTGCCGCTGCACCAGCCGCTCGCTCCGCCATCCTGTGCAGTACCGGCTCACCGCGCGAACGTACGTGCACGAGCCGACGGTGCTGCTCGAGATCCTGCCGTCGCTCGGCCAGCCGGTGTTCGGCACCGAGGAGGCCGCCGGGGTGCGGGTCGGCGCGCTCCCCGGTTGCGAGCAGGCGGTCTACTACCACCAGCGGGTGAGCGAGTACGGCCGCGACGCGGTGGGCTGCTGGTGGGCGCAGGCGCTGCCGCTCGCCGACCCCACGCGCGACAACCTGTGGGACTTCGGGCTGGCGAGCGTATGGCGGTATGCCGACGGCCTCTGCGCGGCGCTCCTGCCGATGCGCGGCGGCGGCGCCGTGGCGCGGCTGCGCGGCAGCGAGTGCGGGCTGGAGGTGGTCTCCTCGGGCTGGTGCGGCCGGCACGTCTACCCGCGGCTGCCGCTCTTCCTGCTGGCCTTCGGCCATGCGCCGGCAGACGCTGTGGACCGGGCCGTGGGCGCCGCGGCGAAGCTCTGCGAATGGAGCTTCCGCGTCCGCGGCGAGAAGCACTTCCCCGAGATCTTCGAGCACCTCGGCTACGCCACGTGGGGCGGCCTGGGACGCACGCTCACGGCCGAGAAGGTGGTGGAGGCGCTCCAGGCGCTGCACGACCGCGAGGTGCCGGTGCGCTGGGCCGTGCTCGACGAGGGCTGGCAGCAGGTGGACAACGGGCAGCGCCTGCAGGGCCACGGCGCCGACCCGACGCGCTTCCCCGCCGGGCTGGAGGCGGCGGTGCAGACGCTCCGCGGCGAGGGCCGGCTGCGGCACGTCGGCTTGTGGGCCACGCTGCAAGGCGGCTGGGGCGGGGTGGACCCGAGCTCGCCGTTGGCCCGCTCGCATCCGAACCAGTTCGCGATCGGCGTGGACGGCACCACGGTGCCCAGCCACGAGCCCGGCGGTCAGGGCTTCTGGGAGGACTGGTTCGCCCATCTCGGCCGCGCCGGGATCGACGTGGTGAAGGTGGACAACCAGGGCAGCGCGCGCAACCTCTACCTCGGCCGCGAGCCGCTCGACGAAGCCGTGGGCGGCTCACTGCGCAACCTGCAACACGCGGCGGACGCCGCCGGCATGGCGCTGGTGGGCAGCATGAGCCTGCACACCGAGTGCCTCCTGAACTACCGCTCCACCAACGTGGTGCGGGTCAGCGGCGACATCGTGCCCGAGGACCGCACCGCGGCGAAGCTGCACCTGGTGCACTCGGTGATGGTGGGCGCCTGGGTCTCCGCCATTGCCTGGCCCGACCACGACGGGTTCCCCAGCACCCACCCGGCGGCGCGCGCGTTCGCCCTCTTCGCGGCCCTCTCGGGCGGGCCGGTGTACGTTTGCGACCGGCCCGGCGAGCACGATCCCGACCTGCTCCGCAGCCTCTGCCTGCGCAACGGCACGCTGCTCCACCCGGCCGAGCCCGCGCGCCCGCCGGCGTCGCGCTGGTTCGACAACCCGCTGGCCGACGACACGCCGCTGGTGGCGGTGACGAAGGCGGCGCGCGTGCCCCGGCGCGAGCCCGTGGCGGACGTGCGCGACCGCTGGGACGCGCAGTACCCGGCGACGTTCGTCGGGCTGGCGAATGTCAGCCTGAACGGCTTCCGCCTGCTGGCGCGGGTCAACCTGGCGGAGCTGTCGCTGCCGGCGGCGGGGGCCTACGCGGTGAGCTGCCACTTCACGGGCGAGCGGCGGGTGTTGCGGCCGGACGAGGCCATCGAGGTGACGCTCGGCGAGCTGGAGGCGGAGCTGGTGACGGTGATGCCGATCCGCGACGGCCGGGCGATGCTGGGCTTGCGCGACAAGCTCCTCGGCGCGTGCGGCTGCCTGTGGGACGACGACGACGTGCTCTCGCTGCCGGAGATGGGTACCGTGTTGCTGTACGACGAGCGCGAAGCGGTGCCGATGAGCATCGACCGCGAGCCCTACGCAGTGCACGACGGCGAATGCGACCTGGCGCCGGGCGAGGCATGGCGGGAGGGGGCGTGGCTGATGGTCAATGCCGGCGCGCCGGTGGTGCGGATGGAGCGGGGGTAGAATTCGAATCGTCAGAGCAGATGGTGGGCGGGGAATGGCGATGCGTGCGAACTGGGTCGGGCTGGCACTGGTGATCTGGTTGGCGAGCGAGGCGCGGGCGGACGATGGCGCGATCTCCGGTGTGGGCGGCGCGCCGAAGCTGATGAAGGAGCATCCATCGGTCCGCATGGTCCGCGAGACGGTCGAGATCTGGGTGCCCGAAGGGCGGGTAGTGGCCCGGTTCACCTTCCGGAATCTCAGCCGGCGCCCGGCCGATGTGCTGATGGGCTTCCCCGAGAGTAGCTGGGGCGATGCCGGCTCTCCGCATTCCACGTTTGTGTACTTCCACAGCTACGTCGATGGCCGGCTGGTCCGCGCCCGGCGGGTCGCGGAGCCGCACGAGCGCGGCGGCGGCTACAGCGCCTTCTGGCTCAAACGCGTGCACTTCAGTCCAGGCGGGTTCGTGGAGGTGCTGAATCGATACGCCGGAGGGCTGGGGTTCGTGGTGGGCGGTCTATGCGACTTCGAGTACACCCTGAGGACGGGCGCTTCCTGGCACGGGAGCATCGGGCGGGCCAGGGTGATCTGCCACCTCGACCCCTACGTGGCCTGGGGGTATGAGGCCCGTCCGGGCGGCTACCACAGGCGGGGAAACGCGATCGTGTGGGACTGGTCCGACCTCGATCCCCAGGAGAACATCTCCCTCGGCTGGTATCCGGACTTTTTGGGCCTCACGGTGGATCAGCGCCCGGCTCGCCAGGCCGACTGCTGGAAGTGGGCCGCAGCCAGCGGCGTGAGGGAGGTCAGCGAGTCGCAGCGCGTACGGCGAGTCGGCGACGACATCCGGCTCCCCGCCCGCTGCGCCGAGACCTGGCTGCGATGTGCCCTGGAGGTGACGCACCAGGAGCCCTGGCAGGTCCGCTACACCCGCAAGCGCCGCTCGGTCACGCTCACCGAGGGATCCCGCATCGTGCGGGCCAACGGGCTGCGTCGCAGGCTAGCCTGGACCCCGCGCGAGCGACACGGCGCCCTCATTGTCCGCCTGCGGCCGATTGTGGAAGGGCTCGGCGGAACGATGTACTGGAGCTGGCAGCAGCAGCGGTTCATCGTCTGGCTGCCGGCGAAGTGATGCCCGGCGGCGAGCGCTACTTGCCGCCGGCCCACGTCACCGCCCCGACCATCAGCGTCGCCTCGTCCGGCGTCGGCACCGTCTCCGAGTCGTCTCCCGCCGCAATCCCCACCGCCAGCCCGCATGCCACCACCCGACCCTTGCCGAGCGCCCCGCAGACCACCACGGCCTGGCCGTCCGGCGACGCCACCAGGACCTTCCCCGCCGGGCCCGGCTTGACCGCAATGGCGTCGTAGTAGGTGTGGGTGAGCACGTGCCCCACCGCCAGGCCCGCGGTGACGGGATGGTCGGCGGCCACCAGCAGGTCCACGCCGCGCAGTTTGTCCACCCCGCCCGCGCAGACCTCCGGCGCCAGCAGCGGGCAGCCGCGGTAGCCCACCGCGTCGTGCGTCAGCACCAGCCCGCCGCCGCCCTTGACGAAGGCCGTCAGCGCCGCAGCCACCCCGGGACTCAGGCTGTTGCCGTCGCGCGGCTGCGGCTGGACCACCACGTGTACGTCCTTCAGGCTCTCGGCGCTGAGGGACCATAGCGGCTGCGCCTCGATCCCCGCCCGGCCCAGCAGCGCCTTGAGGACGCCCTGCGAGCCGTAGCCGCCCTGCACCACGCCCACGTGGAGGCCGGTCGTGGTGAACTGCGGCCCGCTGAAGCGCGCCGCCTCGGCCGGATCCATCGGCACCAGTGGCAGCGGGGCGACGGTCTCGCCGGGCTGCAGCAGCTTGGCCATCAGGACATCGCCCTGACAGCCGCGCCGGCTCGGCGGCTTGTCGCTCGACTTCACCCCGCCGATGTCGACCACCAGGAAGTAGTGCTTGTCCCGCTCGTAGGCGTCCAGCTTGAGCGTGTAGATGTTGGCCTTGTTCTCATAGGCCGCGACGCCGGCGTGCTGGTCCACGGCGGCGTCGGTCAGCGGCTCGGGCGCGGCGCCGGGCGCCGTGCAGAGCGCGGCCCGGCTCATCTGCAGGCCGTTCCACCCGCGGGTGTAGACGAAGGTCACCTGGTAGGGTCCCGGCCCGTCCACCTGCCCGGTCACATCGAACACCTTGCGAATTGCCTGCTTGGCCTCGAAGTCGTCGTCGGTCCAGCCGCCGGCCTTCTTCTGCAGGTACGCCAGCCACGGGTTGCGGATGCCCAGCGGCGCCAGGGCCGTGGACACGTCCGAGGCGGTCTGGTCGGTGACCTGGATGGTGTCGCTGAGGCGGCTCCCGCCGCCGCCGGCGCTGGCCGTCTCCCAGGCACGGAGCCCGTTCGCGACACCGAACTCGGCCGCGGAGAACGCCGCCAGGTCGGCCGCCAGCTTCTCTCGCTCCGCGTCGCTCGGCGCCGTCCGGCTCGAGCGCGCCAGGGCGAAGCGGTAGAGCTTGTCGAGCATGGTCACGTAGCCGCAGATCACGTCGGTCTCGGCCTGCACGTCCGGGTCGCCCAGCGCGTTGGCCAGCTCCGCGGCGTAGCGGCAGGCGGCTTCGTCCTCGGCGAGGCGGCCCGCTGTGGTGAAGTAGCGGAACGGCCCCTTGCCCAGCACCGGCGTCTGCCGGTTGGACACGAGCCGCGCCGCCGCGCCGAAGAACTGGGGATAGGGCACGCCCGAGCCGTACACATCCCAGCCCACCGGGCCGAGCGTGCACGCCCACTCGGCCGCCTTTTCGACGTCCTTCAACCCGCGGCGCGTGGCCCAGGCGCGGGCGAACTCGCGCTCGTCACGCCCCTTCGCGTTCCACGACCACTCGGCCGCGGCCTGAATGTTGAAGTCGTAGAGCCGGTTGTCGGGCGTGGCGTAGCCGCACAGGCAGCGCAGGCCCTTGTCCACGAACTCGTTCATGCGGGTGCGGATGAACTGCGGTCCGGGCCACGGGCAGACGATCCGCCACGAGGCGGTGAGCTGCGGGTAGACGCCGAGCCAGCGCCCCTGCCTCGCGTAGTCGGCCAGGAGCGGGTAGATCATCGGGTCGCGCGACGAGTCGTAGGTTCGGCCGCCGTCGTAGTAGGTGATCTCGGCCCCCGGCGGGGCGTTCTCGATCACCTGCGCGTTGGAGGAGTAGCTGCCCTGCGTGAGCAGGATGCGGAGCTGGATCTGCGGGTTGCGCTGCTTCGCCAGCTCCCAGGCACGGGCGCAGGCGCGGGTCTCCAGCACGTACTGCCCCAGCGTCTTGCACTGGTCGCAGCCGCACTTCGCGCCGTTCTCGCCGAGCCAGATGTTGATGGTGCCGATGCCCGGCTGTTGCGCCAGGCTGACCATCCAGTCGGACAGCAGCTCGATGGTCTTGGGCTGGGCGAAGCAGGCGGCGGTGACGCCGTCGGCGGCGTGCGCCGTGGCGCCCTTGCCCAGGCACTCGGGAAAGCGCTCGAAGATGCCCGAGCCATCGAGCTGGTCGAGGTGGGTGATGATCGGCACCACCTTGACGGCGTGCATCCGGCCGCGGTCGACGATGGAGGGTGTCAGGACGGCCTTGCCGTGCCCGTCGGCGTCGATGCTGAGGTCGCTGTGCGCCTCCACCAGGTTCATCTTCAGGGCGGACATCCACTCGATGTCGCGCACGCACGAGCCGCCCCACTCGCCGCGCTCCTCGAGGTCGGGCCAGTCGAGGGCGGTGAGCCGCGGGAAGGTGACGTGCTCGAGCCCCTTGCCCGCGGCGAGGAGCTGGGCGAGGGTGCTCGCGCCGTGATACAGGCCGCGATCATCGAGGGCGGTGAGGACCAGCTCGCGCTCGTAGCTGGCGATGGCATACGCCTGAGCGGGGTATCTGAGCGCCTTGAGTCGCTCGGCGCCGGGCACCCTTTGACCGTCAAGAGCGCCGTCGGCGGTGCAGCGGCCGAGGAGGATGGTGAAGGCATCGCGCGCACGGCCCGGCTCGCCAGACTTGCCCATCGCGGTGTTGAGCAGCGCCGCAGCGGCGGTGGCCACCTCGGTCTCCTCGCCGACGATCTGGACGCCGATGCGGGAGACGGCCAGGTCGACGGGGGCGCCGAGGGTGATCTCGTGCGGCAGCGGGATGAGCTGTCGGAGCCAGTCCTGCGGGGTGGTGGGCGGGGCGGCGAGGAGGAGCAGGGCGAGGGTGGGGAGGGCCATGGGCGGACTCGCTGGACCGGATCAGGTTCTACCACAGGCGGCGGGTGCCGGGCAACTCGACGGCCGGACCCTGCGCTGGGCCGCGACCGACCGGCTGCCGCAGCCCAGGCCGCCCGCGCACCCTCACAAGTCCGGACCTCGTTGCGATCGTGGCGGGAGCCCCGCGTCCTCTCGGGGCTCTGAGAGCGAGTCGTGGCTCATGGGCCGCCGATCAGCGGCGCGCACAGGCGTGGGAAGGCGTACCAGCCACGCTCAGGGAGCGGATCCCAAGGCGGTGTGCCATGGTAGACGAAGCAGTGTCGGCCCTCTTTGCCTTCGAGCTTGAGCGGCCACTCCGGGTACCGGCCATCGAGGCGAAGCCGGTCGTAGCAGATGATCCTGCCCTCTCGGACCAGCGACTCGCGAGTCGGCGAAAGGTACCGCATGAGGGCCCTGTTGACGGAGAAGGGCTCGCCATCGGGCGGCGGCTCGCCCTGGTGGTCGAGCTCATAGGCCCGGAGGGCAGCCTGCAGGTCGTGGCCCATGCGGCTCATGCGCCAACTGCTCGTGGCCCGATAGGGGTAGGGCGAAAGCAGCAGCAACATCGCAGCCAACGCGTAGGAGACACCGTTGGCTGCCGCCGCCGCGCGCCAAGCCGTGCGGCGCGGCAGGTAGGCACCGATATAGGGGGCCTCGATGGCCACGGAGGCCAGGTAGTAGCAGACCGTCGCACCCAACAGCCTGGTCACGGGATGGTAGGCATCCAGACCCACCAGACCGGGAGCCAGCAGGACCGGCTCAAGGAGTGCTCGGTTGAACCCCAAGACGCCGGCGAACGTGCCAACCAGACCGCTCACGACGTTGGCACCGAAGCTGCAGCGAAGCGCTTCGCTCCACGCAAGGTCGGCCACTTTGGCGATGATCCACGCCTCGAGCGGCACGAGCACGAGGAGATAGCCCCAGCCCCAGGCCATGGGCGTCAGGCCCTCGATGGTCATGGTGCCGTAGTTGGCTTGCGCCACGCTCGGGCAGAGGCACAGGGCCGCGGTGGCGCCGATGACCGGCAGCGAGCTACGCCGACGGAGCAGCACGGCAATCCCGCCCTTCCGCTTCTGTCCTGCTACCCGCCTGGCAGCGGTGCCAAACCGCCCACCGGCGGGTCTTCCGCCGGAGGACCGGACCGGACCGGCACGGCGACGGCTTGACCGCACGCCCGCAACTGCGCCGCTCGTGCCGTGGCAGGCTACCCTCGCTGCGCCACCTGCCCCCGCCGCGCCAGCTCGTCGAGCTCCTCCTGCGCCACCGAGCCGTGCGCGGCGTACCACGCCACGTGGGCGCGCAAGTCCTCGATGCTCCGCCGGCTCTGGTAGGGGCGGGTCGGCAGCCCGCGCGAGCGGAGGGCGTCGATGAGACGGCCTACGCGCTGCGGCTCGGTGCCATCGCCGAGGCGTTCCTCGACGGTCGTCCGCAGTTCGTCGTCGGTCCAATGCGCGTGTTCGGACATGGCCGTACTCCTATCTCAAAGAGCGCCCGGGGCGGGGGCTCTGGTTCCCGCGGTGCCGGCGAGGGCGCGCAGACGGTCTGCGGCGAAGCGGCCGACGATGCCGTCGCCGTGCAGCAGGCCATCGACCTGCCGGTAGAGCGCCACTGCGTCATCCGTGCGGTGCAACGCCTCGGCCGCCTGGCCCAGCACGGCGAGGCTGATTGCGTCGTCCGCGCGGCGGCGGACGAGCGGCTCCTGCCACTGTGTGTACGGCGCTGAGTCGCCGGCCTCGGCCGCGCGAAGGACCGGCTGCGCCACTCCAGTCAGGGCCAGAGTGGAGGCGGTGGACTTGCCGAGATCATGTGCTGCAAGCAGCGACATCGCGAGCAGCGCTACCGTCGGGCCCATGCGGCGCACCTGTTGCAGCGTCGAAGTCAGTTGGGCCGGCTCCTCGTGGAGCACGAACGGCAGACCGGAGTCTCGGACGGCTTCGCGCAGCAGCGGCAAGTCGTCGTGCTCCAGCTCTACCCGATGGTCTGTCATCGAGTCGTCGTGCACCACCAGACGGAGCGCCCCGTCTGTGCGTGCCACCGTGACGAAGCCGGCCGCCGCGGAGGGCGGCGGATACCGCGAAACTAGCCAGGCATGTAGGCGGGGCGGGCCGGACTTGCCGCGCCCGGCGTTGCCCCCACGAGACCACCACCACGGCACACCGACAAGACGTCGGTCGGTAACGAGCAGCCCGCGCAGAGGTGGCCGGCGAAGAAGCCTGGGCGCACACACGAGGAGCGGAAGCCAGGACGCCCAGGGGAGCCACGCTGCCCACCGGTCAGGCCCCATCACTCCAGGGTAAGTTGTCATGCCAACGAGCTTGAGCAGGAAAAGCGGAAGCAAGCAGAACGCCTTTCGCCCCTCCGGGCTGGTCGTGCTCGCGACGTAGATCGCGGAGACGATTGCCACCAACACCAGCATCCGGTCCACCTCAGCCAGCGGTCCCGGTCCCGTCATGACCGTCAGGATGGACACCCCGACCACGGAGATCAGCGCCCATGGCAGCAACAGCAACGGCAGCACCGCATCGGACAAGCCGCTATGGAACAGAGCTGGCAGGGCGATCGCGACAGGTTTCTCGTCCGGCAGGAGAAGCGCGTTCACCGACATGCCCTGCGCCATGCCCCAGGCGACGCGCTCCGATGACGGCCAGCCCGGCCCGGAAAGCAGGTGCAGGCCCTGACCGACGCTCCAGAACAGCACGGCAAATGCAGCGATGGACAGGCCAGCCCAGAGAGTCCAGGTGCTGTCGCACAGCAAGGCGGGCATGACCCGGGAGGGCACGGACTTGGACCCCAAGAGCGACGCCAGCCGGTCGGAAACGACGAGTCCGACCACGGCGGCCGCGACCGCCGTTAGGCACATCACGAGCAACATGGCGTAGAGCCGCCACTTCTGGCGGGTGTCTTCAGGCTCCGGGCCACCCAGCCTGGCGGTCATCCTCAGCCCCTCGCGCGCGCCCTCACCCCATCCCTCTCCCAGTGGGAGAGGGGGCCGGAGTGCGTGTCCGGCCTACCCGCCGATCTCGATGCAGATCGTCTTCACCTCCGTCATCTCCATTAGCGACGCCTTCCCGCCCAGCCTGCCGATCCCGCTCCGCTTCCCCGACGAACCGCCGAACGGAATGTGCAGCTCCCAGTAGTCCGTGTGGTCGTTCACCACCACAATCCCCGTCTTCAGCCCCTCCGCGAAGCGGAACGCACGGTTCAAGTCGCGCGTGAAGACCGCCGACACCAGGCCGAGCGTGCAGTCGTTCGCCACCCGCAGGGCCTCCTCGTCGTCCTTCACCCCGATCACCGGCGCCAGCGGGCCGAAGCTCTCTTCGTGGTTCAGCGCCATCTCCGTGGTGCAGCCGTCCAGGACCGTCGGCTGGTAGAACAAGCGTGTCGGCCGGCCGGAATCGCGCCCGCCGCCCGTCAGCACCAGTGCGCCCTTCTCCTCCGCGTCCGCGATGTGACGGTCGTTCTTCGCCGCCGTGGGCTCGTTGTTGAGCGGTCCCATGGTGGTGGTCAGGGCCAAGGGAT
>JACPDV010000592.1 GCA_016183835.1 Armatimonadota bacterium | reverse complement strand
GCCGTGCCGGGGCCGGCGGCGCGACTGCCGCGGCCCAGCCGACTCGCAGCCGCCCTCCGGCGCGAGCCGGAAGGGCTGGCGCCCTCGGCAAGGCTCCTCGCCAAGGGCTGCCGCGTGCGCGCCCTGGCCTGTCGGCCCGACGCCGGCGAGCTGATAGCCGCGTGCGACTCCGCTGTCTTGCGCTGGTCGCTGTCCGACTTGCGAACCACTCACGAGCACCCCAACTACTCACCCGGCCTGTGCGCGGCCACCTCGCCCGCGCACGCCGTGGTGTTCACGGGCAACGCCCTCGGCGAGGTGCAGCTCTGGGACGCCGAAGGCTGTCGGGATGCCTGGCCCGCCGCCAACGGTCCCGTGGACGGCGTCGTCGTCGCCACCAGTGGAGCGTTCCTGGCCAGCATCGGTGGGTATGGGGGGATCGGCGTATGGCAGCTTCCAGGCGGCCGCCTGTTGCGCCGGCTGCTGGACGGCACGAAGGTGACCGCGCTGGTGCCACATCCCACCACCGATCTCATCTTCGCCGGCGACGCGGATGGCCAACTGCAGTCCTGGGACCCGGCCACCGGGCTGTGCGTCCACCGCCTGGCGGGCCACGCCGGCGGGGTTCGCGCCTTGGCCGTCTCTCCCGCGGCGGGGTACCTGGCCTCGGCGGGGCAGGATGGGAGCGTCTGCCTGTGGGACTTGAGCGACGGCCACCTGCGCGTCTCGTTGACCAGCCGCGAGAGCCCGGCCGCCGCGCTGGCGTCGCTGGCCGACGGGAGCTGGCTGGTGTTGGGCTGCGACGATGGCGCGGTGCGGCTGCTCCGCCTCCCTCTCGGCCGCTGCGTGCGGACCGTGCCGCTTCACGAGGGTCCGATCGTCAGCCTCGTCGCACGGGACGACCCGCCCGGGCTCTTCTCCGCCGGGGCCGATGGGACGGCGCGCTGGCTGGAGGCCCGGCACGAGCCCGGTGCGCGGCGCGCGCCGCTGGTGATCTCCGAGCCGGTGAGCGGCGAAGTGGTGGATCGGGCCAGCGGCGAATACCGCCGCCTGCTCCGCGGCGCCGCAGCGGCGCTGGAGGGGGGCGACCCCGAACGCTCAGCCGAGGCGCTGCGCGCGGCCCGGTCGCTCCCGGACCGGCAGCGTGCGCCCGAGGCTGTGCGGGGATGGACCGCCCTTTACGGGCGGCTCACCCGGCGGCGGCCGCGCGCGGTGTGGATGTGGGCGGTGATCGCCCTCTGCTTCCGGCCCGGCGCCGGGACGCTCGTCACCCAGGACGTTTCGGGGCGGATCCTCGAATGGGACCTGGAGAACGGCCGCGTGGTCCGCGCCGGCGGAGTGCCCGAGCCGCGTGCCGTGGTGATCGGCGCGGTGGGCGGGGGCACCGGACTAGTCCTGCGCACGCCCCGCGGCGAGGTGTTGTTGCAGGACCCGGAGGCACGGATCGTGGAGCGGCACGAACTGGGAGGCCCGGTGGTCGCTTGGGCTCCGCGCGCGGAGGTGGCGGCGGCGGTGTGCGGCGGGTCCAGGTCGCGCGGGGCGGAGCTTGCCGTGCTGGACACCGCGGCACGGTCGGTGCGTCGGGCGGCGCTGGCTGGGCCGGACGTCTCGCAGCGGTGGGCCGAGCAGATCACGGTGTGTGCTGTCGGCCCGGACGCCGAGCGGCTGCTGCTCGGGGACGAGGGGGGACGGCTCTCGCTCTGGGGCCTGGCCGACGCGCAGCGCCGCGGCGAGTGGGAGGGCCACCGCTCCGCGGTCACGGCCGCCGTGCTTTGCAGCGGCTCGGGAGCCGTCTCGGCGGCGGAAGACGGCACGGTGACCCGCTGGGACCTGGCGCGCGGCAAGCCGCTCTGGTCGCACCGCACTCACGCCGGCCCGGTGCGGGCACTGGCGCTGACGAGCGACCAGCAGCACCTCTTCTCGGTCGGCGCGGACGGCGCCATCCAGCTCTGGCGCGCCGACGTCGGCGACGGCCTGACCGCCTGGGAGTCGGGTCCCAGCGTGGTGGTGGCGGACGACGTGGGGGCTCACGTGATCGGCGGGCAGGCGGACGGGACGGTGCGAGTGTGGCTGGTGGACTGGGAGCTGGGCGGCCCGCCGGCGAGTCCGCCCGCGCCTTTGGAGGGACGGCGATGAGCGAAGGAAAGGCGTTGGCTTACGTGACGGTGCTGGGCAATCCGCTAGAGGCAACCTACGCCGCGGCCACCGGCCCGCGCTTCACCATCGGCCGGTCACAGGCCAACGACTTGTGCATCCCCCACGATACGGCCATCTCCCGGCTCCACTGTGAGCTGCGCTCCCAGGGCGACCGGCTGATCCTCGTGGACCTCGGCAGCGCCAACGGCACCTACCTCAACGGCATGCGCGTCAGCGCCGAGACCGAGCTCGCGGTGCCCTGTTGGCTGATGTTGGGCCGCACTCGGCTCGGCCTGTTCGCCAATCCCGACAACGAGCCTGGCACCACCGCTTTCGAGGAGCAGCTCTACAGCAGCCAGGGCAGCATCGTGGTGCCGCCCAGCAGCGTGTTCCAGTCCCGCGAGGAGGCGCTCCTGGTGGTGGACATCGTTGGCTCCAGCGCGCTCGTGGCGCGGAACGAGACGCAGCTCATCAAGATCGTGGCCGTGCTGGGCCAGGCGCTCGAGCGCGATCTCCGGCAGGAGACCCAGCCCTTTCTCAAGTGCACCGGCGATGGGTTCCTCGCCTGCTTCGGCAGCGCCGATTCAGCGCTCCGGGGCGCGGCCAGGATCCGGGCGCAGGCCGCCCGGGCGATGGACGTGCCGCTCTGCAGCTCGGTGGCGCTGCACTGGGGCGAGACGCGCCACACCGCCGATGGCGATCGGGGTGGCCGCGACGTCCACGCCGTGTTCGCCCTGGAGGCCCTGCGGCACGACCAGCCTGCCTGGATGCGATGGGCCGCGGGCCGCGGCGACAGCCTGATCGTGATGAGCGAGGCGTTCCACGCCAGGTTGGGCGACGTTTTGGCGGCGCAAACCCGCGATCTGGGCTACCACACGTTGCGCGGGCTGCCCGGCGAGGTCCGGCTCTTCCGCTGGGAGGGTTCCGAGCCGATCGAGGGCTGAGCGGGGCAGGGGAGTCCGCCGCGCCGGCGTATCCTTGCCACGTCGGGAGTCGCCTGCCATGCTCGGTCTGCACCTCTGCTCCGCCCTCACCCTCGCCTCGCCGCCGGCCGACCCGCGGCTGATCACCACCGGCCTCCGCATCCCCGGCGAGCACTACTGCGACCAGCCCTACGTGGTCGTCCACACCCGCGGCAACTGGCTCGTGGTGATGACCACCGGCCGTGGCGTCGAGGGCGAGGCGGGGCAGCACGTGATCGCAGTCCGCACCACCGACCGCGGGCATACCTGGTCCGAGCCCGTCGACATCGAGCCGGCCACCGGGCCGGAAGCCTCCTGGGCGCTCCCCTTCCTCACGCCCGGCGGCCGGATCTACGTCTTCTACACCTACAACACCGACAACCTGCGCTCCGTGATCACCGACGTCGGGCCCACCAAGCGCGTGGACACGCTCGGCGACCTGATGTTCCGGTTCAGCGACGACGGCGGGCGGAGCTGGTCGGCCGAGCGCTACCGCGTCCCGGTCCGCGAGTTCGAGTGCGACCGCACCAACCCCTACGGCGGCAAGGTGCGCTTCTTCTGGCAGGTGGGCAAGCCCATCGCCCAGGCCGGTCGCATGTACCTGGGCCTGCACAAGGTGGGCCGCCTCGGCGAGGGCTTCATGTGCCACTCCGAAGGCGCGGTGATCTGCAGCGACAACCTCTTGACCGAGCCCGATCCGAACAAGCTGCACTGGGAGACGCTTCCCGACGGCGACATCGGCCTCCGCGCGCCGGCCGGGCCCATCGCCGACGAGCACAACCTGGTGCCGCTCAACGACGGCGGGCTGTTCATGACCTACCGCACCGTCGATGGCCATCCCTGCCAGGCCTACAGCCACGATGGCGGGCACACTTGGAGCGGACCGGAGTACATGACCTACACGCCCGGCGGCCGACTCGTGAAGCACCCGCGCGCCGCCAACTTCGTGAAGAAGTTCCGCAACGGGAAGTACCTTCACTGGTTCCACAACCACGGCGGGCGCTGGTACGACGACCGCAACCCCGCCTGGCTCCTCGGCGGCGTGGAGATCGACGGCAAGCTGCACTGGTCGCAGCCCGAGATCCTGCTCTACGACGACGACCCGCGGGTGCGTATGTCGTACCCGGACTTCATCGAAGACAACGGCCGCTACTACTTCACGGAGACCCAGAAGGAGATCGGCCGGGTCCACGTGATCGACCGCGGGCTGCTCGAAGGCGTGTGGGGCGAGCGTCCGCCGCGGACCGTGGCCGGCAACGGGCTGGTCGCGCATCTGACCGGCGCCGAAGCGGCCGCCGGCGCCGGCTTGCCCGCGCCGAAGCTGCCGCCCCTGGAGGGCCGCGGCGGGTTCAGCCTGGAGCTCTGGGTCCGGTTCACCGACCTGGCCGCCGGGCAGGCGCTCCTCGACGGCCGCGGGCCGGACGGCAAGGGCCTGGCGCTGCTCACCACGCCGGAGGAGGCCGTGGCGATCGTGCTCAACGACGGCCGCACCGAGTGCCGCTGGCGCTGCGACCGCGGGCTCCTGCGCGCCGGCGAGTGGCACCACGTCGTGGCGACCGTGGACGGCGGGCCGAAGATCATCACGTTCGTGGTGGACGGCGTGTTGTGCGACGGGGGCGAGGAGCGGCAGTTCGGCTGGGGCCGCTTCAGCCCGCTCCTGCGCGATGCCAACGGTGCGGACACCTGGCGCGT